>JAZLJM010000113.1:0-27207 GCA_045617805.1 Pseudobutyrivibrio sp. | reverse complement strand
ACAAGAGCATGTCTCTGACGAGGTTTCTATGAATGAATTTATCGCTGAAGCTATGCGAACTGATGTGAAATTTCAGACATTGGTTGAAGAACTACAATTTCAGCGTACATCACGAATCACTCTTATGAATGAACTTCTTACCTGCTATTAGTTCCTCAAAGAGCAAGACCTTCTATGGAAGTATGAGGCTTATAGAGAAGGCGAAGAATTGCCATTTGACTAATGTAAATATGGAGGTCGTTTTACCGGCCTCCATAAAAAATAAAAATAATTTACACACTTAACTTGACAAACTCGAAAAAATCAGATAAAGATCGATAATATCACTTTGCTTCAATTTCGTCTTCGCTGACAGTCTTATAAAACCATGTTAAATAATTTTCATCATGCCTTAGGAAACCGCCAAGTTTGTTGGCGGTTTCTTCATTTTCAACGACAATGGTACATTTATTGTCAGCCCTTCCCCAAATGCTGACTTTTACACCTTTATAATAATATTCCATAGTAGTGTCTCCTGATTTACTATTTTGCATTTATTATATCTGTTTTCGCTATTTCTGTCCGTAATAAAATCTCTTCAAGTAATTTGTCATTTTTTATGTCAAAAAGTAACTAATAAATCCATAAAACTCGTCGTATATTCATAACTAGTTCACACTGTTTGTGTAGAATAAACCCTGAGATTTACAAATTGAGTTGAATGCATATCAAGTAATCATATATGGCTTACAAATTGAGTTGAATATTTTCTAAGTCATCAATGAATGATTGAAATAAATTTGTGATTAAATGGAGGTGTGTTACTTGAATAAGAATGATACATTTGAGACAGTTAACCCGGTGTTTAATACAGCTAAATTTACGTTGACAATGCTTGCAGAAACAGGTATTTCGGAGGCTTCTGAATACCTTGATATTTTGGGGTTTTCTGATAAGGAAGCAAGATATGGCGTGCCAGAGGATGCTGATGATGCAAAAAAAATAAATTATATTGTTTTGGAAGCAAGATATAGATTTTTGAATCGTGTTATTGAAGAGGAAAAATATACTAATGTGCTGGATTTAGCTTGTGGATTTTCGCCACGTGGTGTTTTGATGAAAAAGCAAGGGATAAATTATGTAGGAGGTGATCTTCCTGCAACGGTACATTTGTTGACAAATGCAGGTAGTAAAGTTGATTATCAGACGGTTGATGTGACTAATCCTCGTACGATTATTGATGCTGCGGCTTCTCTTAATGGACCGATAGCTATCACGACAGAAGGTCTTTTTATGTATCTTACAAGAAATGAGACTTCGCAATTCTTAAAGGGAATCAGAAGTTTATTGAAAGAGAAGGGCGGTTGCTTTTATACTCCTGATTTTAATAGTAAGGAGATATTTTTTACTACAGCAGCACAGGCATATGGACGAGAGAAGGCAATAGAGGTTTTGACAAAATACCGTGATAAGCTAAACAGTACGTCACAAGCGTCAATTTCAGACACACTTGTTGGAAGAGACGTAAAAAAAGAAGAGCAGCTTGAATTTTTCAATAGACATGGCTTGGTCGTAGAGGAAATACCTTTTGTGAAGGAAGAGACAGTTATTAATTCTTTGAGTTATTATGATAAAGCTACGGCAGGAAGAATGCATGCAGGATTATGTCATGTCAATGGCTGGAAGGTATCTCTTGATGAAAATTTTATTGAACCAGATGACTTTAATGTCGTATTGAGTGATGAAAAACAAGGAAAGAATTGTAGCTGCGTTTTAAATGGAACAACGCTAAAAATGTCATTGTTTGGAAGAATCGATACAATAAGTGCTCCTGAAGTATTAAATATGTTTGAACAGATTAGCGCTGATAAGAATATTACTGATGTAGCTATTGACATGGAAGAATTAGAGTATATTTCATCTGCTGGGTTGCGAGTAATACTTTTTATTGCTAAAAAAATAAACACTAGTCCGCGTGTATTTAATGCAAATGAAGCAATACGGGAAATATTTGAAACTACTGGATTTGAACAAATTGTGAGTTTTGAGGAATAGCATATGAAAACACTATCAAAACAGGATATATTGATGAAGGAAACATATACGAGACTTCTTGTGATACAGGTGTTGAGTTCTCTTTCAACTTTCCTGGGGCCGCTTATTGACGGGATTATTGTAAGTGATTTCTTAGGCGCTGAATATATGGCTGCTTTTGGAATCATTACACCGATAACAGTTTTTATGGGGGCAATTGTAAATATTTTTAATGCTGGCTCGCAAAATGTTGCAGGAAAATATGTGGGACAAGGCAGGGCTGATAAGTTGAGCTCTTTGCTTACGTGTACCATATTGTGGGCGGCTGTACTTGGTTTTATTATAACGACCATATTGATAGGGTTTAACGAACAGATTTGTGTTCTTTTGGGAGCTGAGGGTGAGACTATAAAGATGTGCTCCGATTATGTAAAGGCGTTTGCGTTTGGAGTGATTCCGACACTACTTATGCCATCGCTAGTTGGTTTTCTTCAGCTTGACAATGGTGGAAAAACTGCAGTAACAGCTTCGACTGTATTGACGATAACTGATATTATTCTGGATTTGCTTGCAGTATTTGTATTTAAAAATGGCATGTTTGGAATAGGTCTTGCAACCGCACTGAGTGTTACTGTTGCCGTACTTATTTTGTTATCTCATTATTTAAAGAAAAATATTAGTATTGTAGTTTCATTTAAAGATTCAATCATTAAGGATTTGAAAAAGGTGATTGTGCTTGGTCTTCCAGCAGCTACTTTTTTGATTTGTAATGCAATTCGTATTTCAGTAACAAACAATATAATACTGGATGTATCAGGGCTGGATGATGTTGCTGTATTTTCTATTCAGAATACGTTTCGACCGCTGGCACTAGCGTTTTCTTTAGGAGCTGGGATAACGACTCTTCTTGTGTGTGCTGTTATTTCTGGTGAGGAAAACAGAAAATCTATGGAAAATGAGCTGGCCTATATCTTAAAGCTGGGAACCAAGATTGCACTTTGTGTTATGCTTGTAATTCTTCTTTGTGCAAGAATTCCATTTGCTACAATTTTTTGTGTAGGTATGTCAGAGGCGTTTGCTGATACAGTTGCAATGGTGATACGTCTGTTTGCACTTAGTATTCCGTTTAGTATGATAAATATGATACTCATTTATTACTATCAAAGTATGCGAAAAATGCTGCTTTCTACTGTGGTAACAATTTTGCAAAATGTAATATTTAACCTTTTGACGGTAAAAATACTTTCACAATTTATAGGTGTAAATGGAGTTTGGCTTGGTTGTTTAATATCGGAGACTCTTACAATAATTTCGATATTGGTTATTACCTGGGTAAAAAATGGTCATTTTTCTATGAGAATAAAGGATTTTCTTCTTTTGCCGGATAGCTTTGGTGTGTCTGCAGAAAATAGAATGAATGTCACTGCAGCAACTATCGAAGAGGCAACTGGAATTCCTGACGAAAATGACCCTTGTGCAAATGTAGGTGTACGTATTGTAAAAGGGCTCGCCAAGGACATAAATTATAGCATTATACTGGGGATGAATGCGTACTCAGTTATTATTTCATGATAAATTCATGCTGCTATTGTAGAGTATGCAATTGAAGCTTGGCGCATGAATACTAATGTTATTTTTAAGAAAATGAGGATATTTAACATGACACAGGAATTAGGTTATAAAGACATTTTAATGCATTGTCTTGCTGGAACAAAAGCTGAGAATACACCATGTTATTTTGTAGAATTAAAAGATAGTGTTGATTATAGTAAATTAAAAAAAGCAGTTGAAGTAACACTTGAAGTTTTTCCGTTAATGAAATGCATAATTACATATGATGATGGAATATGTTATAAGACAATTGGAAAAAAATATCCCATCGTTAATAGTAAGATTGAAGAACGATTTAGAGTTATCAATGCAGGAGCTAATGGTTATATGTGGCAAATCACCTATTATGATCGCTATATATGTTTAGATGGGGCTCATAGTATATCTGACGGAAGAGGATGGATGTCTTTTTTTACAACATTAATTAATGCGTATTATGGTGTATTACCTTCTAATAATAATAGCAAAGAAGATTTTATGGAAAACAAGCTTATTCCGGGTGTTGAGACATTTGCCAAAAGAAAACAGCAGAAGGGGTTTAGGCGAAAAAGTATTTGTTATAACAAAAAAGGGGATAAAAGAGCGCAATGTCATTTGTTGGTCGCAAATATGCAGCAGGTTTTAGATGCTGTTCATAAAATTGATTCAACACCTGCAGTTGTTTTCGCCCCTATATTTTCCAGGACATTGAGAAAATTTATTAATCCTAAAGCAAAAAATAAAAATGTATCATGTCTTATGCCAATAGATGTTAGAGGGATTCTTGATTTTGATACGACACATAATGGTTTCTCAGAAGCATATATTACATATTTAGATAAGTTTGACAATTATGAAATAGGTAAATTGAGTACTATTTATAGAGCAATGCTTGATCTGCAGGTGCAACCAGAATCTGTTATGAATTCAGTAAGTAAACAAATAAAAAAATTTAAACCAAAGATAATTAGAAATAGTAAAGTTTTATTACGTTTGGGAGGTTTAATAGGCGGTACATATGTAAAAAATACGCAATGCAATTTTGTTATAACATATTTGGGAAAATCATATTTTGATAAAAAAATAGAAGAAAATATTGAAGCTTACTATGTACATTCATGGCATCAGTTTCAAGATTGTAATATAGCTATGGTCGATTATGATGGAATGTTATATATTACAATAATTGAAGACTATGTTGAAGGTGATGATATAGTTAAAGAATTCGTCAAAGATTGTGGTGAAATTGGAATTGAATTAATAGAAAAAGAAAATAGAACAATTGATTTTGTAAGTGTAGTATAGTACAATTTTGATGGGTTAGTATAGTAAATGAGGAGGAGACTATATTATGGAAAAAATAGCATTTGAACCACCAGTTATGGAAGTTATTGAATTTGAAACTGCAGACGTTATTACTGCAAGTCAGCCAGAGCCACAACCTCCGTAGTTACACAGAAGATGAATAATTATTAAGTAGCGTCAGACAGATTATTTATTCTGAACTGGCGCTTTTTATGTTGAATAAAATAGGGGTATAATCAGTATGAAATTGAAATATGCATATAGTTTTCAAGAATATGATGATAAATATCTTGCAATTGTAGATTTTTTGGAAAATGATAATGACAAAAGATTATTGTGGGTTAATGAATGTGGGAAGACAATAATGGAGCTTCTTCAAAAGGATATGACAAAGGAAGAGATTATTTGTGCCTTGAACAAAAAATATAGCGGAGATGCTGGAGTTATAGAAGCTACGACAGATGCATTTGTAAAGCAGCTTTATGTCGAAGGGTTATTAGAATAGTATTTGGTGGGGATGGATATAATGTGTGAAAAAAGACTCACAGAAGAAATGGATGACGTATATGATAAGTATAAAACACAGATTGATGTGTGTTTAGAAGGGGTTGATGATAATATGCGTGAAGAGGAAAAAAAGCGTATTATCTGTGATCTCATAGATGTTAAAGCCAATAGTGATTTTTCTGCTTCTGAATATTTTATGTATGATTTCGCGCATAAAAATCGTAGTCAACAGAGTACTTTCTTGACAGAAAAAGCTACATATGAAATGTTTTATCAGTTTAATGATGACAAAAGCCTTGATTACAATACGAGAGATAAATGGAAGGTTTATCGGCAGTTAAATAAGTATTATCGTCGAGAAATTTGTTGTGTTACAGATGTTGGACAGCGACAAGCGTTTTTTTCGATGCTTAAAGAAAAGCAGCGATTGTTTTGTAAGCCCCTTTGTGGTTCTTTAGGTGAAAAGGTTAGAATAATAAAAGCTGATGATTTTATGAATGCTGAAGCATTTTTTGAGTTGCTTCAATATTATTCACCAGAGGGTTTTCTTGCCGAAGAGATAATTGAACAAACTGAGTTTATGAAAAGATTGAATCCTACATCAATTAATACGTTGAGAATTATGTCTATTCGTATGGATAATCGTATATGTATGTATTTTGAGATGCGTATAGGGGAAATGTTTTCTATAGCAGATAATTTAGGCTTGCGAAGCTTGATTTGTGGGATTAATCCTAATGATGGGACAATCATCAGTGCGTATAATAAAAATCGAACATCCTTTGTATCGCATCCGCATACACGGGCGAAAATTGTTGGAGAGAAAATCCCACGATTTTTTGAAGCTGTTGAGCTGGCAAAGGAGCTGGCAGGATATTATCCAGGATTTCGCTATTTATCATGGGATTTAGCACTTACTGATGAAGGCTGGGTAATTGTTGAACTGAATGGCAAAGGCGGAATTTGTGGATTTCAGGAAGTATATAATTGTGGAATCAGACATGATATTGAAGGATATCTTGCCGAATTAGATAAATCCATCTCAGGTACAGGATTATTAGATGAGGGATATGTTTTGTTTGAATCAGGGGAAGCTTGTCCACATGCAGAGTATTCATTTAAACTATAATATTATTATTTGAGTATAGGGTGAGAATAAAAAAATGTATTCTTATAATGAAAATCAAAAATTAATTAGTAGGGTGTTGCATTTTTTGATGCAAAAAAAGAAATATCTCTTTGAGAATAATCAATATTTATATAATATTGGTTCTTCAAGATATATACTTGAACAGCTTTTAGAGGAACACGAAAAAAAGCAAAAGCCATATTTGTTAAAAATTGAAAATGGAATTGTGTTGCCAAGAAAGAAGCCTGAGGATGAAAAAGGGGGATATTCTTTAGGTGGAGTATTAAATGAACAATTGGAGTTTGTTGAAGAAAGCAGTGAGTACGATTTTGGTGGAGGCTACGAGGTTGATAAAGCTTCGGTAGATAAGATAGAAGAGGAAGTGATTTATCTTGGTAGAGGATTTCCACATTTTGGAGTCGTAATGATTGACCTTATTCGACGGCTATATTTTAAATATTCAGATGAAGGCAAAAGTTTAAAACTATGTTTTTGTGGGATATTTTCAAAGCCAGGAACATTTGGAAAGGCTGATGCTAGATCGTGGGAATTGCTTGAAGATATGGGAATATCTAGGAGTGATGTAATTGATATAAGAAAACCCACTCAGTTTTTAAAGGTATATATTCCTGAACCTGGGTTTGAATATGAAAAGTATTACCATAGGGAGTTCCTTGTTCCGTATAAAATGATTTCTGATAAGGTGACAGCATATGATGCAAAAAAACTGTATCTTTCGAGAAAGAAAATGGGGACAACTAAGGAAGCCGGAGAAGCTATCATTGAAAAGTTTTTTTCGATAAATGGATTTACGGTTATTTATCCTGATGAACTGAGTATTATGGAACAAGTAAAGTGGTATAAAGGAGCTGAAGTGATAGCTTCAGTTGAAGGAACTGTTTCACATAATATTTTATTCTGTAATCCGGGAACAAGGCAGATAATTATTCGTAAGCATACCAGAATTGAACCGAGACATTTTTTATTTAATGAATTAATGGATTCTCCAGTAACATATATTGATTGTTTATTCAATTTTGTTCCAGGATTTCCAAGGCATTATGACATCGGACCTTTTTGTATGTTATTCAATAAGAATATTAGAAAATTTGCTGAGGATAATGATTACATATTACCTTCGAAGTGGATTTTCTGTAATATTGTTACTGTAATAAATTATTGCAGGTTATGTATTAAGCAGGTATTGAGCGAGTGAGAAAAATGAAAAAAGCAGTGATAAAACTTATTTTTAAAATGGTTCTAATTTTAATATTGTCGACTGTAGTAGGGGCGTTTTTTTTGTCAATTGTTTATTTGTTACCTACAGATAGAATACAGGAGAATGTTCATGCTTCAGTAGAACAGTTGGTAAAAGAAGGAGACCATTTTACTATTTTTTCAGATCTGCAATATACGGATTTTGATAATTATTCGGATGCAAATTATTTAAATGGAGCGTTAGTTGATAATGCGGCAGAAGGAGTCTTTTCTTGCTTATATGGTTATGAATATGTGAATGCAAATGCACAGATAGCAGAGGATAAGCCTGTAGCAGTTCTTGCAAGTGTATTTCAAGAGGATAAAAAATTACAATATAAGGAATATGGTAGAAGATTTTGGAATGGATACGAGGTTGTATTAAAACCGATGTTGTTTTTCCTAAATTACGGACAGATTCGAAAAATTAATTTGTATCTTGGATTTGTATTATTGCTAGTTTTAGTATTGTTATTACATAAATACGATTTGTCAAAATATTCAGTAGCATTAGTTATATCATATCTGTTGTTAAATCCTGTTACGATGGCAGCCTCGATGGCTTTTAGTGGTTTTTTGTTTTGTACATATATTCCATGTATTTTGATGTTGGTATTTAATAAAAAATTGAATAAAAGTAAATCGTATCCAATCTTTTTTATGTTAGTTGGAATATGTGTGGCTTATTTTAATATGAATTATCTACAGCTATTATCTTTTGCGTATGTATTGACCTTTTATTGTATATTAAATGACCTTTCTAAAAATATGAAGGATGTACTGGTTACCTTTGTAAGTCTATTTGTGTGCTGGAGTGCTGGTTTTTTTGGAATGTATTTTATGAAATGGCTTCTATGTGAGCTGGTTACAGATATGTATTTTATTTCTGATATGATTGAACGCTCATTGTATAGGATATCGGCTACAGCGTATTATACTGGACCTTCAATTAGTAGAATAGGTGCATTATTTAAAAATGTTAAATTTTTTGTAGTAAATACTTTTTGGCTGCTGATTGAATTGGGATATATAGTATTTGTTTATTTTACAGGGAGAAAAAATAAAAAATACAGTAGCTTGAGTGTGGTTTTACATGAGAATGCATCAATGTTATTGATGTTCTTCTTGGTGTTTGTTTTAGTGATACTTCGATTTCTTATTTTTGCTAATCATGTATATGTGCATGCATGGGTAATGTATCGATTATTTGATGCTGCAGTATTGTTTTTTAATGTAACAATTATGAATATTTTTGTGCGGGGAACAAATGAATAAATATATTAAGTTACTGAGATTTGATTATTGGATAAAGCAGTTTTTCATTTTTCCAGGGATGTTGATTGCTTTTGTTTTAATAGATGAAAGTTTTTTTTCAGTTGGATTATGTTTAAAGACTGTAATAGGGTTATTTGCAATTAGTTTGGTCGCATCTTCCAATTATGTTATAAATGAATGGCTTGATGTAAAAACGGATTGCTTTCATCCACAAAAAAGAAATAGAGTTGCAGTTACCAATACGTTGAATCCAAAGATAATTTATTCATTGTATTTTGGAAGCTTTTGTTTAGGTCTTGTAATAGGAAAATTTGTTTCAACTCAGTTTGCAATGTCACTAGTATGGCTATGGATAATGGGAATACTATATAATGTGAAACCATTTAGAACAAAAGATATAGCATATGTTGATATATATTCAGAGTCGATAAATAATGCAATAAGATTTTTGGCAGGTTGGTATATTGTAACAGATACATATTATCCACCAATTAGTGTTGTATTGGGATATTGGTTTGCAGGTGCATTTTTGATGTCGATGAAAAGGTTTGCTGAATATAGAGTGATTGATTCGTCAGATGTTGCAATTCAATATCGTAATTCATTTAAGAATTATTCGGAACAAAAATTATTGATAATCGCTTTTTTTAATGCAATGCTGTCAGTATTGTTTATAGGAGTGTTTTTTGTT
Source organism: Pseudobutyrivibrio sp. (assembly GCA_045617805.1). Classification (GTDB taxonomy): domain Bacteria; phylum Bacillota; class Clostridia; order Lachnospirales; family Lachnospiraceae; genus Pseudobutyrivibrio. Next base: position 17,440 of record JAZLJM010000113.1, on the reverse strand, counting down.
AAGTACAGAATTGAATTAATACTATTTATGCCGTTTTATATTGGGTTGTTTTGTTATTATGTACATATTTCATTTCAAGATAATTCAGCAGCTCAAAGTCCTGAAAAATTGTATAAAGAGAAAGGTTTAATAGTATACGTGTTTATATTGTTTATGATTTTTGCATTGACAATGTTAATTGATATTTCTGTCATAGAAAAATTGCTTTCAAACAAGTTAATTCAGATGTAAAAGAGGCGTTTTTTGATGAGTGTAATTGTTTTTGGAGGAAGAAAGGGGTATGTCAGAATCGTTTAATATTCGAATAGCAAATAAGGTGGTGGGGATTACTCCTTGTTATGATTTGATTAAAACTATGTGTAAGGAGTATCTTACGGATTTAGCATGTGATTTTCAGGTCCAAGTATCTGAGATGGATATTCAATATGAAAAAGAAAGAGCATTGCAGGAATCAATAATTAGTAAGAAAGAAATTGAGTATTCTGATTCATACCTTGAGATTAATGCAATTTATCGTAAAATTGCATTGAAAATGCTTGAGTATAATACACTTTTGTTTCATGGCTCAGCAATTGCGGTGGATGGTGAGGCATATTTGTTTACTGCAAAAAGTGGTGTGGGAAAGAGTACGCATACTCGACTATGGCGTGATTTTTTTAAAGATAGAGCTGTTATGGTTAATGATGATAAACCGTTACTTAGGTTTACTGAAGACGAGATTTTTGTATGTGGAACGCCATGGGATGGCAAACATAGATTGAGTACTAATATTGAAGTGCCATTAAAAGCAATAGCCATTATGGATAGAGATAGTACGAATCATATTGAAAAAATTGATAAGAAGGCTGCTTTGCCGATGCTTTTTCAGCAGAGCTTTCATCCGCAGGATAAGGATAATTTGGCAAAGGTATTATGTTTGATAACTAGGCTTGCTGATAATACTGAATTATATCAGTTAGGCTGTAATATGCAGCCTGATGCGGTTGAAGTAGCATATTATGGAATGAAGGGGTGATATTGATATGAAATTAAATGATGATTTTATTACGCAAGAAGTTGATGGCGAGCAAATTATGGTAGCTGCTGGAGCATCTGATTTCTGTGGATTAGTGAGAAGTAATTCTACGGCAGCTTTTATTGTAGATTGTCTTAAAAAGGATACAACTCAGGCTGCAATCGTTGAGATGATGTGCGAAAGATATGCTGCGGAGTCTGATGTGATTGAAAAAAGTGTTGAAGCTGTTATAGAAAAATTAAGAAAAATTGGGGCATTAGATGAGTGAAAAGTTGAGCCTGGAGGAATATTTAAAAAAGAATGGAACACTTACATATACGTTTAAAGGTACGAGTATGAATCCACTTTTAAAACAAGGGCGAGATTTGTATACAGTAATGTCAAAAACTGTGATTCGATGCAAAAAAAATGATGTTGTATTATATCGGAAATCTGCACACACATATGTACTACATAGAGTTGTTGAAGTTCGCAGTAATGATTATGTTATTCAGGGTGATAATTGTATTATGAAGGAATATGGTATTTCTGATGAAGATATTATTGGTGTGATGACTTCTTTTACCCATAAAGGAAAGCGCTATTTAGTTACTGATTGGCGTTATCTTTGTTATGTTCAAATATGGAAAGTATTTCACCCTATTATTTCTGTATTAAAGAGAATTAGTAGCAGTATCAGGAGGCATATTTGATGAAGAAATTAAATAATTCGAATACGCTGGCTTGGTTGAATGTTGTTACAAAAAAGAGTAAGTGGATGATTGTTGTACTTACACTTATTCAGATATTTCAAGGTATTGCGACAATTGTAAAAACAGTATTTCTGGGGGAATTGGTAGATTATGTAATTGCAGGGGAAAAGAAGCAATGCATTTATTTGTTAGCGTGGTTTATTGGTATTGTAATTTGTCAAATTTCTTTTGGGGCTATAAATAGATATTTGAATGAATATGCATTGGCAGAATATGAAAATAGATTTAAATCACGATTGTTTGAAGATATATTAAAGGGGCGTTATGCTGAAGTCAGTCAAATTCATTCAGGAGAATGGATGAATCGTTTAACATCAGACACAGTCGTTGTTTCAAAGGCTTTAGTCAATGAATTTCCTGGATTTGTAGGTTCCTTGATTAGACTTATTAGTGCTGTAGTAGTAATCGTATGGATGGAACCTAGATTATTTGTAATTCTGATTCTCGGTGTTATTGTATTGTATTCCTTTATCAGAATATTTAGAAAAGTGATGAAGGATTTTCATCGATTGGTCCAAGAGGCTGATGGAAAGGTTCGTGTTTTTTTGCAGGAAAGAATAGGAAGCTTATTGATAATCAGAACCTTCGTGCGCGAGAAAGAGTCAGTGACACTATTATCAGATATTGAAAAAGAGTATAAAGCAACGAGACTAAAGAGAAATCGTTATCTTAACATATTTTATACTGGATATAGTTTTGGGGTTAATGGTGCCTATATTTTAGGTATAGTATTTTGTAGTATGAGGATATTAAATGGTGTGTTATCTTATGGAAAGCTTGTTGTAGTTATTCAATTGCTTGAGCAGATTCAGGGACCATTTGCTGGTGTTACTGGCTTTTTCCCTAGATATTATGCGATGCTTGCTAGTGCTGAACGTTTGATGGAAGCCAGTCGATATGAGGAAATGCTGGAAGATAGAGGATTTGAAATAGTTCAAGAATTTTATGATAAGGATTTTTCAGCGATAGGGCTTTCGCATGCTACATTTTCATATGAGCAGTCTACGTCAGGGGCTATCGCTGAAAAACAGCCTCTTGTGTTAGACAATATAAATATTGAAATTGGTAAGCGTGAGCATGTGGCTTTTACTGGACCTTCAGGTTGTGGTAAGAGTACTGTGCTAAAATTACTTATGAGCTTGTATGATTTGGATTCAGGTGAGGTATATCTTAAGACATGTAGTGGCAAAGAAAAATTGAATTCAAATTGGAGAAAGCTTTTTGCTTATGTACCACAAGGCAATCAACTTTTTTCTGGAACTATACGTGAAACGATTGCCTTTGGCGATGAAAAAGAAATGAAAAATGAAATAAAAATGCAAAATGCATTAATGGTTGCTTGTGCAGATGATTTTGTTAACAATCTTGAAAATGGATTAGATACAGTATTAGGGGAACGTGGAGCTGGTTTGTCGGAGGGGCAGATGCAGCGTATAGCAATTGCTAGAGCTGTTTTTTCTGAACGGCCAATTTTGTTGTTAGATGAATCAACAAGCGCACTCGATAAGGCGACTGCTGAAAAAGTGCTTAATAATTTAAAAACCATGACAGATAAAACAGTTATTATGGTGACGCATCGTACAGGGAGTATTCAGACCTTTGATAAAGAGGTTTCATTTTATAGAAAAGGTGTAAAGGTAAGGGGAATAAAATGCATAGAAAAGTAAGAATGTCTGATATGCAATCTGAGATATCTATTTTGCTGTATCTTTTGGCATGTGCACTTCATGATGAAAAGCCTGATGAGAATTTTTTTGCAGGGGTCGACATTTGTAAGCTTTTTAGTATTTCTCAAAGGCATTTATTGTCTGCAATGGTTTATTTTGCAATACAAGATACAGATTTTTTGAAAAATGCTGATTTTGACATCGCAAAGAAGTGGAAAGAGCTAAAAGAGAAGGCAATTTGTAAAAATATTATGCTAGACGTTGAACGTAAGCAGATATTGAAGGAGCTTGAAAAGAAACATATCTGGTATATGCCATTAAAGGGAAGTATTGTGAAAAACTTCTATCCACATGAGGGAATGCGAGAGATGGCAGACAATGATATTATGTTTGATGCAAATTTCCAGGAAGAAGTAAGGGATTTGTTCGTTCAAAGAGGTTATGACATTGAAGCATATGCACAGGCTAATCATGATATATATAGAAAACAGCCGATATATAATTTTGAAATGCACACATCGTTATTTAATAAGATAGTGTATGAGGAATTATCAGATAAGTTTGATAGTTATTATGAAAAACTTATTCCTGACGAAGATACAGTATATGGCCGTCATTTGAGTAATGAAGATTTTTACGTATATATAGTTACACATGCATATAAGCATTTTTCCTATGCGGGCACTGGACTTAGAACATTGGTAGATTTCTATGTGGTGAACGAAAATATCAAGGATAAAATGAATTGGGATTATGTTGAAGCGCGATTAGCTGAGTTGGGAATTGTTGATTTTGAGAGAATTAGTAGAAAACTTGCGTATCATTTTTTTGAAAAACCAGAATATATTGATATTTTGAATATAACATTTGAAGAACAAAAGGTTTTGTTAGAATATGTGAATGCTGGAGTTTATGGTACTGTTGGGAAATTGGTTGCTGTTAGGGTAAAAGAATTTAGTGAGGATGGTTCTTCTATAACCACTAAAGCAAAGACTAGATATTTGTTGAATCGATTATTTCCAAGTCGAGAATGGATTAAAGAAAACTATCCACTTTGTTATAAGTTTTGGGTGTTGGTACCATTTTTAGTAGTGTATAGAGTTATTAGAACTATCATTTTTAATAAAAGAAGAATTTTTTCAGAAATAGTTTTGCTTTTTCAGAGTAGTGATAGTAAGTGAAAATATACTTGAGTTATGACGATAATAATTGATAAGGAGACCAGCTATGGAACAGAACAATTCTTTGGATGAGATATTAAAAACCTCGGAAGTACAAACAAATAAATCTAAAAAAAGGAAAAAATGGCAGGAAAATGAATGTCCCAAATATTTGTGGGTTATTGCGCTTATACTTTCATATGTTGTAGGAAGCATACCGCTTGGCATTGTGATGTTTGCTATTGAGCCAGTGTTTGAAAAAATTTTCCCACAAGAGAAGGCGATTATTTCATTTATTTTTACAATATTAGCTTTTGGATGTCTGTTATTATTCTTTATTATTTTTATTAAATCGTTGTGTAAGACGACAACATTAAGCTTTATTTTGGGACGTGAGAGAAAAATAGATAAAAAGCCGATGTGGCATATGGCTTTATTATATGTGCTTGGTTTTGTAATAAGCTATGTGATATCTTTGCCAAATATAACGCTTAATCCTGATGCTACGTTTATTACTATAGTGAAGATGATTATGGTTGCCGTATTGTTTACGTGGATACAGACATCTCTCGAAGAACTGTGGTTTAGAGGAATCATAGGTAGAATATTTTTTGGCGATAGTTTAAAGCAAAGATTTTCCGTGAAGGTAGTAATATATGTTTTGTTATCGTCAGTTTTATTTATGTTACCTCATTTGGTAAATCCAGAGGTAACAAGTCAGGTGGGTATTGACGTTATTTTTTCAGCGCTGACATATTTGTGCTCTGGAGTAATACTTGCAGTTGTTGATGTGTATTATGGAAATTTAGTGCCAGGAATGGTTATTCATTATGTAAATAATGTATTGTGCTTTTTCCTGATAGGTACGGAGGTTGCTGTTATTGAGACACCGACAATCTTTATCGATCATACAAGTACGCATCTTGGAATAGTTTCCTTTGTTCAGGAAATAATTATGTCAGCTCCAATTGTGATTTACCTGATTATGCAGAAAAAGAAAAATAAAATTTAATGTATGATAGAATGTTAGTTGACAAATGAATTGGTAACATGTTACATATACTATAGGTAGTGTAATATGTTACCTTTTTTTATGGGTATTATTTGAATTTATGAGTGAAAGGAAATCTGATTCGTAGGAATTGGATGCGTATGTGTTATGAGTTATGAAGACGATATGATGTTATCCAAGGTAGAGGTTGAGGCATTATCGAAACCATCTTTTTTGCTTGGACTTCTTAGCGCTTTTGATAATAGATTTCAGGCTTCTGCTGATAAATTTTTTAAGGAAATTACATGGAAACAATACTTTGCAGTGATTTCAATTGATTTGTTTAAAGAAGCACCAACTATAAATGAACTGGCAGATTTTATTGGCTGTTCGCACCAGAATGCCAAACAGATTTTACTTAAGCTTCAGGTAAAAGGCTTTATCCGATTGTTTTCGGACAAAGCTGACAAACGTAAGCTGAGAATACAGCTTACAAAGACTGGCAAGGATTTTTTACAAAACAATGAAGACAATGCTAATGCAATTGTACAAAGAATTTTCAAGGGTATAGATGAGGAGCATATTAAGACGACGATTCAGACCCTTATGATTATGGAAAAAAATATCGTGCAGATAACGATGGGGAAATAACTTATGATGAAAAAGACAGTTATTATTATAATAGCTTGCGTCGTATTGCTTATACTTGCAGGAGCTATAGCTTTACCGCAATTACTTAAAGCGGGATATTCTTTTGAGAATCCATGTCAATCCACGCAAGATGAAATCCTGCAATCCTTTGGTGACGAAAAGTGGATAATGGATGATTCCAAATATTACGGACATAAATACACATACGTGCATAAAGCAGGCGAAAAGCAAAAGACATCTGACAATATGTACTATATGTTTTTCAATTCTAATCACGCTGCCAAAAAGGTTTACAAAAAGATGATGTCGGATGGTTACGACATCGAAACCCAAGGCGAAAACTATTTCATTGGCTGGGAAAAAGGAGTTATGGATGCCGCCATCAAGAAAATAGTGTGCCTTAAAGACGACACCATCATCTACGCCGACATCGAATGTGTCAACGAGTGGGCAATGTCCCCAGAAGACGAATCTTCTAGAGTTGTCACCTTCCCCGAAAACAAACAATACATCCTGGAACATTTTGTAGAATAGTTTTAGTTGGCTAGTCATTTGCGGCTAGCCAATTTTTTAAATGTCCTTTTGGGGCGTACAGCCCGTACATTTTAAGGAATTCACAAATCCTGTGGCTCGTGTCATCGGTACTCGTATTTTTGCTCTAAAGTGAGCTTAGAAAATTCTAAAGTCCTTTGCTAGTTTTTTCACATCCGCTGCCATGGACGGCAGCGGAAGGTGGAGCAGCCACATGGACGTGGCTTCTCCACTGGTGGGAAAAAACTTGCAAAGGACTTTTTGAATTTTCTTAGCAAACGGTATGAGCAAAAATACGAGTGCCGATGACACGAGCCACAGGATTTGTGAATTCTCTCAACCCATATTACTGTACGCCCCAAAAGGACATTTAAAAAATCTTATCTAGGGGTTGACGACAAATAATGAAATAATTAAAATAGTGGAATAATAATATAAATGCTAGGGGCGCTTTATGCTGAGATGGGGATGAAAATCCCGGTCCCTTATTACCTGAACAGGATAATGCCTGCGTAGGAAAGCACGTATATCGATTTTTCGGTATTAGTAGTTTAGCGCCTCCTGCCAAGGAGGTTTTTTATGAGCATTAAGAAAATTACAACATCTGCAATCTGTATTGCACTCGCAACTATTTTTAGTATGGTAAAGCTTTACCAGTTTCCGTTTGGAGGGTCAGTCACTCTGTTTTCCATGTTGATTATTGTATTGCCTGCGTGGATATTTGATGTACCGACAGGTATTCTTTGTGGACTTGCTTATGGTATTTTGCAGTTCATTTTGGGACCGTATGTGGTTTCGGTGCCGCAGGTCATTTTGGATTATGTGCTTGCTTTTAGTGTGATGGGGGTGGCTGGTTTCTTTAGAAAACAGAAGCATTCTTTGATGAAAGGCTATATCGTGGCGGTGGTTTGTAGGTGGATTGTGGCTACTGCTGCGGGAATGGCTTGGATTAAAGCTGGTATGCAGGCTTGGGAGGGCTTTGCACCTTTGCCTTATTCGATGATATATAATGGCTGTTATATTTTTGCTGAAGCGATTATTACTATCGGAGTTTTGATGCTTCCACCTGTAAAAAAGGTTTTGAATACACGAATAAAACATTATTTTGACGTATAATTCAGCTTGGAGAGCTCATTTTAAATAGAGCTTAGGAAAAGGGGATTATTTATGTCGGGTGGAATATATTTGGTTTGTTTTTTGGCATCCTTTATGGTGCTGTTGCATGTGCTGAGAAATATCGAGAGGTATAGCTGTAACCATTTGCTTTTTGTAATGACACTTGCTATTGGCGATGGTGGTTATTTTGCTCTTGCAAATTCTAAGAATTTGGGCGAAGCGATTTTGGCATATAAGATTACTTATGTGATTGGGTGCTTTGTGCCGATGTGCCTGTTTTTTGTAGTTTGTGAGTTTTGTAAGCTGAAATTAAATGATATTTTAAAGACGGCCTGTATGATTGTGCAAATGCTGATTTATCTGTGCGTTTGTACGATAGGATATTCAAGTTTTTATTACAAATCAATTGAGTTTCATTTAGAAAATGGTGTCGCATATTTGACAAAGGAATATGGTCCTGTTCATGTAGTTTATGTCGTGATGATGGCACTGTATTTTGTGGCAGTAATAGTTGTTGCTGCTAAATCCACCAAGCTGAAAAATAGGGTCAGTTCCAAGGATTTGGACGTGATAATTGTTTTGGAATTTGTTTCGATATGCTGCTATCTTCTAGAGCGTGTCGTTGATTTTGATTTTGAGATAATTCCGATTGTCACGACTGTGAATTTGCTGATAGTGATGTTCACTATAGAAAAATTGCAGGTTTTTTCGATTACGGGAAATTCGCAGTTGATGGAAGAAATAATAAATGAAAATGGTTATATAATTTTAGATAAAAAATTGCACTATTGTGGCTGTAACGAGGCGGCTTCTGAGGTTTTTCCTGAGCTTTTAACGTGGGAAATTGAAAAGAAAATACCTGGCTCAGGCGCAAAATTTAATACATATTTGAGACAGCATCTTGTGAATTATATTGAGTCGAAGCAGACAGGCAAGCTTCAGGGAGAGCCTTTTAGTATCGGGGATAAAACATATACTTATTCAATAAATGTTATGATTGGAAAGAGGAATAAGGCAATAGGCTATGTTATTGGTATATCGAATTTGTCAAAGTTTGGATTGGATGAGGAGCTGCAATAATTATGGAGAAGATGATGCCGTATTTTGAAAAAGGCTTGAAGCATTTTTCGTTCACAGTTGTGTTTGTATGTTTGGTGATTTTTATCATGGCCTTTGATAATCGTAATATAAAAGGCGAGGCGAATCTGGGTGATTTTTCATCAACAGATTTTTCAAAGGAATGGATGATTACGGTTGGTGATGGCGAGGGGAAATTGTGTGATCTTCCCCAAAATCCTAAGGCAAAAACAGGTGATACTATCGTTGCAAGCAAAATGTTGCCCCAGGAGCTTTCTGACGGAATGAGCCTGATGATAAGAACCAATATGCAGGATGTTGAAATATACATAGATGGTGCATTAGTTGAAGCCTATAAGAGCTCAAATTTTGAAAAGATGAGCTACTATTTGCCGAGCGCCTATGTGGTGGCGGAATTGGATAGCGAGGATGCGGGAAAAATAGTCGAGCTTCGCTATTTGGTAAAGGGCACATCCATAATAAATTGCGTCTATATTTCAAACGGAAATAATGTGTGGTTTGGACCGTTGAAGAGTAGTATTTTGCTTACTATCGGTTCGATAATGATTCTGTCACTTGGCTTGTTTGCGATTATTATGTATTTATGTCTTCGTAAAAAAATAGTCGTATCAAATTCCGTTTTTTACAATAGTATGCTACTTCTAATCGTTGGAATTTGGATGATTAGTGAATCTAAGCTGAGACAGTTGATTTTCAATCGTCCATCACTTTCGTCTATTTTTTCGTATTTGTCGATGGAGATTATTGGAATCTTCGTTGCACTGTATTTCAATGAGGTTCAGCATAAAAAATACGAAAAAGTTTATATGATATATGGACTTACAGTGGCATTGCAGATTGTAGTTGCTATTGTTTTAAATATGACACATATTGCCGAATTTTATCAGACGCTCATTTTGTCGCATGTGGTTTTGGCAATAGGTATTGTTCTTGTTCTTTCAAATATTATTAAGGATATTTTTAATCACAATATTAGAGAATATATGATAACAGCTATTGGAATGGCATGCTTTTTAGTTTCGGCTGTTTTTGAAATATTTATCTTTTATCTGGATGATACTATTCGTTCTTTTGGAACCTTTCTGTGTATAGGACTTTTGCTACTTCTGATTGCGACAGTAACGCAGGCCTTGTTTGATATTTCCAGTCAAAATGAGATGCGTGAAAAAGCAAAGGAAGAATCCTGGATTGGGACAATCGAGACTATTGCCAGTACGATTGATGCAAAGGATGAATATACAGGAGGTCATTCAAATCGTGTATCAGAATATGCAGGTATTTTGGCCCGCGAGATGGCAGTTGATTATGATTTTACAGAAGAGGACATTTTGCAAATAAAGTATATTGGTCTTATGCATGATATTGGAAAAATTGGTGTTGCTGATACTGTTTTGAATAAGACCGGGCGACTTACTGATGAAGAATTTTCGCTTATGAAAAAGCATGTTGAAATCGGTGGAAATCTCCTTTCTTCAATGGATGCGAATATGTCGGGCTTAATCGATGGTGTAAAGCATCATCATGAAAGATTTGATGGACACGGCTATCCTGATGGGCTTGCTGGAACTGATATTCCGCTTATTGCGCGTATACTTTGTCTGGCTGACAGCTATGATGCGATGACTTCAAATCGTGTATATAGAAGACGTTTGAATGACGAAGAGGTGCGAGCAGAAATTTTAAAATGTGCTGGCACGCAGTTTGATCCAGCACTTACAGAAATTTTTGTAAGACTCATTGATAAGGGTATGATTTTCCCGATAACCTCGGGCGGTATGGAGGTTGATGCAAGGGGGCAGTTACTCAAATCATCTATTATTGAGTCGCGTCTGCAAAAGGACATTGTAGCAGGCATTGATGTGCCAAATCCATCACATGTCAGGATGGCGAGCTATATTATGAAGCTTGCTGAAAATAAAAATCAGCAGTTTAATGCATATCTTTTGTTTGATTCTAATGCGGAGAATCAACAGAATAATGAAGCATATGTAAGTCTGTTGAAAAGCTTCTTGCAGTCAAAGGATATCAATATCCAATATACAAAGAATTCCAAGCTAATAGTCCTTTTTGGAAGAAATCAAGCGGCTTTGCAGGAGTTTTTGGACGATGCTAACAGGTATGCAACTGTGGAAGAGGTGTAATTTTAGTAATAACAATCTTTTACGGAAATTGCTTAAAATTGTTTACATATTATTCTGATATGGTAAAATAGTCCCCGACAAAAAAAACTAGATATAGGGAGATTAATGATTATGTGGTTATTTTTTACCTTAGTGACAACCTTCATGTGGGGGTTAGCAGAGCTTTTTTATAAAAAGGGCGCAAAGGAAGAGGAACGTTTTTCACATTTGAAAATATGTGTATTTGTCGGATTTGTAATGGGCGCACATGCGATAGGCACAATTCTTCTCGGAGATATCGGATATAAGCCTATAAATCTGATAAATTATTTGCCGGTTTCTTTGTGCTATATCGTTTCTATGGCACTTTCGTTTTTCGGAATGCGTTTCATCGAAGAATCTATTTCAGATCCAATTGAGAATACTTCTGGTGCGATTTGTTCGGTATTTTGTGTGATATTTTTAAAGGAAAAGCTATCGATTCCAGCCATTGTCGCAATTATTATTATTTTAATTGGAATTTTGGGAATCGGTTTTCTTGAAAATAATGGAGACACAGCGCGCCGTAAAAAGCTTGGCAAGACTATGGCGATTATTGCTTTTGCGATGCCATTTTGCTATGCGATTTTAGATGCACTTGGAAGCTTTCTTGACGTATATTTTTTGACTATAGAGACATCACCACTTACATCAGTTACCAGCGATACAATAGAAGAGGTTGCAAATGTCTCTTATGAGCTTACATTTTTTGCTGTAGCAATTATCTTATTGATATTTATGAAGATTAAAAAGGTGCCACTTGAGATTCCTAAGCAGCGTGATAAAATTCTAGCAGCTTTGTGTGAGACAGCAGGTCAGTTTACTTATGTATATGCGATGAGTGGAAATGGTGCCATTGCAGCACCAATTATTTCAGCAGTTTGCGTAGTTAGTCTATTTTTGTCCAGAATTTTCTTAAAAGAAAAGCTGACAAGGCTACAGTATGTATTCTTGGCATGTGTAATTGCAGGTATCTTGATTTTGGCAATTATTGAAGGTGAGTAATGATGGGAAATACATTTTATTTTTCGTGGGAACCAGCGTTAATTGAAGCTATTCAAAAAGTAATGAATCCATTTATGGTAGGCTTGACAAGCTTTGTGACTGAGCTTGGCGGAATTGCTTTTATGATTGTGCTAATCAGCTATTTTTATTTTTGTACCGACAAAAAGCTTGGCAAAAAGCTGATGATTAGTATGCTTTTGATGATTATTGACCCAATGCTTAAAAACATTTTTAATCGCCGCAGACCATATTTTGATAACCCGGGGGTGGCATGCTTAAAAACTGCCGAGGCGGGGGATGCAAATGATATCGTGGTACAGGGATTTTCTTTTCCATCCATGCATGCAACAGATTCTGTTTTGGTATATGGAAATTTAGCCAGAGAGTTTAAGCAAAACTGGTTTTGGATTATACCTCTTTTGGTTGGAGTTTCAAGAGTTGCGCTAGGTGTGCATTATCCTACAGACGTACTTGTAGGCTGGGGTGTAGGTCTTTTGATTGTTTTTGGCTTGCCGGTTCTGCAGAAGCTTATTCCTAATAAAAAGCTGCTTTATTTATTGTTTATTTTGCTTGCAACACCAGGCTATTTCTACTGTAAGACAAATGATTATTATAGTCTCTATGGACTTCTTGTCGGATATTGTCTTGCTGAATTATTTGAAGAAAAATACGTGAATTTTAAAGAAACTAAATCATTTGGACGTGGCATTCTTAGAATCCTTGGGGCAATTGTGATTTTTCTTTTGATTGAGTTTGGCTTGAAGGCTCCGTTTTCACAGGAGTTTTTGGATTCGGGAGTATTTTTGACGCATCTTGTACGTTCGTTGCGTTATGCGATTATTGTTTTTGTCGTGGCGGGGGTATATCCGATGTGCTTTGATAAGATAAAAAAATGATTTTGGGGTGTATTTTATCCTATATAAAAGCTAAGATATAGATATATTTTATTGAATTAAACTAGAAGATAACTGATGCTTAGGAGGGGGCTATGGAATTAGCAACACGAAATCAGATTGCGGAGGAATTCACCTGGAATCTGAAGGATATGTATGAAAATGATGAGTTGTGGGAACAGGATATCGAGACTGTAATAAATGAGCTTGAGGAATTGGCAAAGTACGAGGGGGTAGTTTGTGAAAATGCTTCAAATCTTTTAAATACATTAGAGCTTAGTGCAAAGCTTTCAGAAAAATTCATGTATGCTTTTTCATATGCAGCCCGACTCTTTGATGAGGATCAGGGCAATACCGCACATCAGTCTATGAGTCAGCGTATGTATGCGCTGTATGCAAATATTGCAGCAGGCACAGCCTTTATTGACCCGGAAATTTTGGCATGCGACACAAAGAAGCTTGAAGACTTTTTTGTAGAAAGACCAGAGCTTGAATTATACAGATTGCAGATAAAGGAAACTGTTCGTCTCAAGGAACATACACTTTCATCTGAGCTTGAAAAAGTGGTTGCAATGACAAGTGAAATGTCCTCAACCCCAGATGATGTTTATAGTGCTTTTACAAATGTCGATATGGTTTTCCCGACTATTATTGATGAAGCTGGTGAGGAGGTTAGAATCACTCAGGGACGTTTTATTCGTTTGCTGGAGTCGTCCGACAGACGTGTTAGAAAAGAGACCTTTGAGAAGTTTTACTCTGTGTTTAAGCAGAATTTAAATACACTTGCAGCAGTTTATAATGGAGAGGTAAAGCAACACATTTTTCATTCTAAGGTGCGTGGCTATGCATCAAATCTAGAGGCTGCAGTTGATGCCAATAACGTATCCCCGGAGGTTTATCAGAATTTAATCGATGCAGTTCACGAAAATATGGATAAGTTCCATCGCTACGTTGCTCTTCGAAAGAAGTGCTTAGGGCTTGAAGAGATGCATATGTATGACATCTACACACCTATGATTCTCGGCGTTGCCAAAAAGATTTCTTATGATGAAGCAAAGGAAACCTGTCTTGCAGCACTTGCGATTTTAGGGGATGATTATGTGAGCATCGCTCGTGAAGCCTTTGAAAATCGCTGGATTGATGTATATGAAAATCAGGGCAAAAGGACAGGCGCATATTCTTCGACTGCCTATGGCTGCCATCCATATATGCTTTTGAATTACAATGACTCTTTGGATGATATGTTTACAGTTATTCATGAGATGGGTCATTCAATTCATAGCTATTACTCAAATCAGGCTCAGCCTTATATTTATTCAGATTACAAAATTTTTGTCGCTGAGGTAGCATCAACCTGTAACGAAATTTTGCTCCTCGAGTATTTGCTTAAGAATTGCACGGATAAAAAAGAGCGTGCATATCTTTTGAATCACTATCTCGATAGCTTTAAAGGTACAGTTTATCGTCAGACTCAGTTCGCAGAATTTGAAAAGCTTACCAATGAAATGGTCGAAGCTGGCGAGGGCTTAAACGCTGATAATTTAAGTGAGCTGTACAAAAAAATAAATGAAGAATACTATGGCAAGGATATTGTTTCAGATGAAGAAATAGCCTATGAGTGGGCTAGAATTCCTCATTTTTACTACAATTTCTACGTATATCAGTATGCGACATCTTTTTGCGCAGCATGTGCAATTGCTGAGAGAATTATTAACGAAGGCGAAAAAGCAATATCTGATTACAAGAAGTTTTTGTCTTCTGGTTGCACAGATTCTCCCGTAGAGCTTTTGAAAATCGCAGGCGTAGATTTGACTACAAAGGAACCGATAAATACAGCACTTCAAAAGTTTGAGGAACTGATAAGGGAATTAGAGGAACTTAAAAATGGGGATTAAAATTGAAAAGCAAGATAATACATTATGTGTTGAGCTAGATAGTCGACTTGATAGGAATAATTCAAAAAGTGTCCTTGAGGATATTTATTTAAGTATTGATGAGTCGATTGAAAAGCTTCGTTTTGATGCAAATAATTTAAGACGAATTACATCTGATGGCTTAGATGTTTTCTTAGAGTTGAAGCTTAAATATGGGGACATTGAAATAGACAATGCAGGTATTGGTATTTGCGATGTGTTTCAGGCACATGGCTTTTCTAATGCTTTTGTAAAGCTGAATAAAAAGTATCGTTTTGTTTCGGTTAAGGATTGTGAAGCGATAGGCAATGGTGGACATGGTACAATTTATAAGATTGACACAGACACAATTGTAAAGGTTTATCGTGATAATAGTTCACTAGATACCATTGAAAATGAAAGAAGATATGCTAGAAATGCTTTTATTAATGGTGTGCCAACTGCTATCGCATACGATGTTGTGGAAACTGAATTAGGCTATGGCGTTATTTTTGAAATGCTAAATGGAACAACTCTTGGTAAATTTTTAAAAGAAAATCCAGATAAGGTTGATGAAAACAGTGTCAAATTTGCTGATTTGCTTTTAAAATTAAATACTACGATTGCAGATGAGACTTTGTATCCAGATTTTCATGATGTCTATTTGCAAAGAGCAGAAAATGCAAAGAAGTTTATTGGCGAAAAGGGTGGTGAAAAGCTAAAAAGAATTATCAATTCTATTCCACGAGGAATTGGTATGATTCATGGTGATTTTCATCCCAATAATGTCATGATTGATGAAGATGGCGAGTTACTTTTGATTGATATGGCAGATATTAGCAGAGGAAATGGCTTTTTTGATATTGGCGGTACGTCATTGATATTGAGCTATCTTGCAAATGTTTCGTATATGAGAAAAAAATTGTATTCAATAACAAGCTTAGATGGCGATACCTGTAAGCGTATTTGGGATATTCTTGTCAAACGATATTACAAAATTGATGATGCTGATTCTATTGAGAAAGTAAATAAATTATGCTCAATGTTTGGAGATATTAGAATGGCAGCATCGCTGGGTATGAAATCTTCACATTCTAAATTTATAGATATTATAGTTAGCATATATGTAAAATTATCGGTGCTACCTAAAGAGAAAAAGTATATTGAGGTATTCAAAGATATGACTACCTAAAGATAAAAAATAAGTTATAAAAAAGAAAAAAACTCTTGACGTGAAGGTGTATTTCAGATAAAATTCTTTTTGTTGTTGAGATACGCAACACAAGCGCGAGTGGCTCAGTTGGTGGAGCACGACCTTGCCAAGGTCGGGGTCGCGGGTTCGAGTCCCGTCTCGCGCTCTAAGGATTTGGAGTTTTCCAAGTCCTTTTTTTATTGATTTTATGCGGGTTTCAAGCATTTTGAAATGAGTGAAAATATGAAAAAATTTTTGAGTACCTTTGAGTACCTGACCGAGAAATGCCTTA
The DNA here is from genome assembly GCA_045617805.1 of Pseudobutyrivibrio sp. Classification (GTDB taxonomy): domain Bacteria; phylum Bacillota; class Clostridia; order Lachnospirales; family Lachnospiraceae; genus Pseudobutyrivibrio. The sequence continues at coordinate 1,026 of JAZLJM010000113.1, read as the reverse complement.
TTTTAGGGCGTTTGGAGGAATGGCGAGGGGAAAGAACTGAAGAAAGGAGAAATCTTCAGTCTGCCATATTGTTGTTTTGATATTAGCTGTCAGTAACAGATTACGTTCTGTTGTTGGCAGCTTTTTGCGTTTTAAGAAGATTTTGGACGCAAAGGTGGACGCAGATGCCGGATATCTACGTAGGACGCTGTAACTTTAATCGCTTGAATTTTGGGAATGGTCTTTGTAAGAATTCGAAAGAACGTAATTTATGAGAATTTAAGCGGAATGTATTTATTAAGGAAAATATTAAAACAGCCAGACGTGTATTTCCGACAAGCGTACAAAAGACGGATGAGGCTCCGGCCATTTCGCCGGAATACATTGAGTATAACGGTATGCGTTCTACGATTAACGGCAGAATGCAGGAGGCTGAGGAGAAGAAAAAGGAAATGAAGGCGAAAAGAGAGCGTGAGCCGAGGAAAGATAATAGGCGGAAGCAGGAAGCGGAAAGGTAACGATTATTTGAAAATAAATATATTGTATGTGGGGGCATTGGGTTATTATCGGATGCCCTCTTTTAATATGAAAGAGGTGAACTTATATGGATGAATTATCAAAAGAAATTAATACATGGGCTTACGTGAGGGTAAGCTCTACAGATCAAAATGAGGACAGACAGATTATTGAAATGGAGAAATTGGGCATACCACCGGATCATATTTTTATAGATAAACAATCAGGTAAGGATTTTGACAGGCCACAATATAAAAAGATGTTGGAGACAATCAGGGAAGGAGAGCTTCTGTATGTTCTCAGTATTGACAGGCTTGGAAGAAATTATGGAGAGATACAGGATCAATGGAGATATCTGACACATGAAGTCGGAATAGATATTTGTGTAATTGATATGCCATTACTTGATACAAGAAATATGAAAGATTTGATGGGAACATTTATTGCAGATTTGGTGCTTCAAATCTTATCGTTCTGCGCAGAAAATGAGCGAACAAACATCAAATCCCGCCAAGCTGCCGGAATTGCTGC
>JAZLJM010000112.1:0-11362 GCA_045617805.1 Pseudobutyrivibrio sp. | reverse complement strand
CATGGCAGCGGATGTGAAAAATCTAGCAAAGGACTTGTCGAATTTTCTAAGCTCACTTTAGAGCTAAAATTCGAGTAGGGCTGCCTCGATTTACAAGCTTTTGTCATTCTAAGAAGTTTTTAGAGCTGTCCGCCCCAAAAGGACATTTTTAAAAATTTGGCTAACCTCGGGAAGACGCCATATCTGCGGGACTTGCTATGCTGGATTTTAGGATTTTACAGACTTGCAAGTGCAGGGGTATGGAGCGATAAGAACCAGCCAGGGCATATTATTATAAAAAGTCTATAGGTGCAAAAAATGAATTGTGGGTGCGTGGCTGGGAGGACAGGCGTCAAAAATATTAACAGAGGCACTTGTCAATTATTTGGGAAACCAGCTTGGTTTTTTGCATTAGTAAATCGCAGGCTGCCTGGTCATTTTGATTTAAAATTCTGATAAATTCGACAAATTCAAATTCTAGTCTATTGCAGCCAGTGTCAAGATTTACTGATTCGGATGATATGCTTGAATCGTTGTATATAATGTCGTAACTAGTCATTCCATTTACGAATGGAGATACGTTTATGGTTGCAGCTTCGCCTTGGAATGTGCTAGGTCCTGAGGAATTACAATCCTTTGCACCTATTAAGTTTACGACAAAGGTATCGTACTTAGCTAATGCAATTCCGCTGACATCTACACCTTTTATTATGTTTGGTTCATAAAATACAGAATTAGGTTTTCCAAAGAGACCTACCATGGCGCTGATATTGTAGATATTGATATCGCGCAAGGCTCCGCCATTTCTGTCTTTGTCAAATACTGGTGTAATATCACCTTCACAAAAACGCTTATATTTTTTAGAAAGCTGACTGTAATTTAGATTTACAACTCGAATATCTCCAATTTTTTTGATATCCTGCTGCAAGGCTTTGTAGGCCGGCATGTGATATATGCTCATTGCTTCAATAAATATTACGTGATTTTGCTTTGCTAAAGAGTCTAGTTCTACCAACTGTTCATAAGTCACTGTAGCAGGCTTTTCAACTATAACATGCTTACCAGCTTCGATAGCTTGCTTTGAATAGTCGTAATGCATATCATTAGGTAAACCTATATAGATAACATCTGCATCAGATTTTAAAATCTGCTCATATTCATAGTAAATGGCATCGAGGTTAAATTGTTTAGCTAAGAATTCAACTCGCTCTTGGCTCTTTTTTCGTCCACAGATATATATTTTTTCAAAATCAAATTTGTGGATAAATCCAAGTACTTCCTCTACAATTGTTCCGGTTCCAATAATTCCTAGTTTCATCTGATTTCCTCTATCACAAAAAATTTTCTTGATAAAAAAATATTGCAACAATTATCTAACACTGTCAATATGTTCTATTATCACTACAATATATTAATTATAATAACAAATTATCTATCCAAGCTTTTCTTTGTATTACATCTAGCCATTCCTTTGGAATACTTGAATAACCGTAGTAAAGTCCTGCTAGACTTCCCGTAATAGCACCAATAGTATCAGTATCATTACCTAAATTAACGGCTTTTAATACAGCATCGGAAAAAGAAGTCGTATTAAGTAAACACCATACAGTTGCCTCAATTGTATCAACAACACAACACGAACTTCCTATTCTACTCTCTGAAAGACATTTTAAACCTGACATATACAGCAAACGATCAAAAAATTCCAAGTCCTTGTGAAAATCAGCATCTTGTAAATAGAATTTGTATGCATTATCAAAACCATATTCAAGCACTTGTTCTATCGAATCATGTTCTTCAATTATCGCTTTCACTAAAAAATAATAAATTCCACAAGCAATCTGACTCCTTTTATTTGCATGGGTTAATAATGACGCATTATGAATTTCACAAATCACATCATGAATTGAAAACAATTCTTTCTTTTGCTTTTCATACAAAAATAGACATATTGGCAAAATTCTAACCAATGAACCATTGCTATCATTACACGACTCAGCTTTAAACATCTGGTGTTGTTCAATTCCTCTTTGATATTTTACAATTGCTTTTGCTGTTATTCTGTCAATATCAAACGCGTCCCTATTAGCTGTATATGCGTCGTGCAAGCACCACTCAACAAATCGCTCCATAATATCGCCATAATCAAGCTTTCGTTTTTCTTTTATGCTAGAAAGTGTTGCTAAGGTCATACTACTATCATCTGACCATGTACCTATGGGCTGTCTATGCGAACCATATTCACGCATACCCGTAACTGGATTCTCAACAAGTTTATATCTTGGTGAATACTCAACTGGAACTCCCAATGCATCACCTATAATTAATCCCCAAATACCATCTTTCCAATATGCTTTCATCTTAATTCATACCTCCTTTAACTCCCCATATATTACTTAAAGAAAAACAAAAAACCTTCGTATGGTAGAGCTTAAGCGAAGGTTTTATGTTTCATTAAAATTAAAACGTAACAAACTGTTACGCTCTAATCTGATATTTAATTTTGATTAAAATCTTTTATCGAAACAACGCGTATTTCCTTATACTTTTTATAGCCTTTGTGCAATAGCTTAATATCAACATTTCCTTTTTCGTTTTGCACAAATTTGTATAGATTGAAAGCCCCATCCTGATAATCAAAATCTTCTCCATTATCAGCATAGTGCGTATACTCACACTTGCCAGGCGTAGATAATAAAATCAACTCATCATATGGTTTTTCACCAACATATTGCACAACATCATATGTAGGAATAAGACTTCCTGCTTTTATATAAATAGGACATATATCAAGCTGAGCTTCTCTAATTATGTATCTTCCACCTGCTATGCATTCCCCAGTCCAGAAATCATACCAATCTCCTGCTGGGAGATATACAAGCTTTTGTGTTGCACCTTGCTCAACTACAGGAGAAACTAAAACATTTTCTCCCACTAGATATTCATCATTCAGATTGTAAGTATTTTCATCATCCTCGTAATGAAGCACTAGCGGTCTCATAATTGGCAAACCGCTTTTTTGTCCTTGATAAAATAAATCATAAATATATGGAATAAATCGATATCTCAATTCCACATATTTTCTATAAATCTCCAAAACCCTATCATTGAAACGCCAAGGCTCTTGTCTACGAGAGCCTTTTCCTGAATGATTTCTGAAAAATGGTGAAAATACAGCAGCTTCAATCCATCTTGTTATCAATTCAGGATTTGTATCAAAAGCAAAGCCACCAATATCTGTACCTACAAATGGAAAACCACTAATACCAAGACTACATAACTGTGGGATAAGTAATCTCAAGTGTGACCAGGTGCTCTGATTATCGCCTGTCCACGCTGCAGCATACTTTTGGCTTCCTGCATAGGCAGCGCGTGTAATAACAAACGGTCTTTTTCCCGTCAACTTTATTAACCCCTCATAGGTTGCAGCATTTTCAAAATGTGCATATACATTATGTGCTTCTTTATGTGTGGTTTTCCTATCATAAATGTGCATAACAACATCATCAGGAAGTGGTCCATCAAAGCTAGCAGGTTCATTCATATCATTCCATACCGCTTGAACCCCCAAGTCTGTCAAAAACTTATAATTAGCAGCCCACCACTGCCTAACTGCCGCTTTCCCAAAATCAGGATACGTAGCAGCTCCTGGCCAAACTCTGTTTACATAAATTTCACCATTAGAATCAGTTGCAAAATAATTATTTTCACAACCTTCATCATAAATCTTATAACCTTTTTCAAGCTTCACAGCAGGATCAATAATAACTACCGGCTTAAAGCCCATAGTACCTATGTCTTTAAAAATTTCTCCAGCTACCCCAAAGTTCTTTTCATTCCAAGTAAAAACACGATAGCCATCCATATAGTCAATATCATACTGAATAGAATCACACGGAATTCTATTCTCACGCATTTTATTTGCAATCTCACGAATTTCATCACTTGTTTCATAGCTCCAACGGCATTGATGATATCCCAAAGACCATAACTGAGGCATCGGGGTGAAACCAGTCAAATATGTATAGCCAGAAATCACATCGGCCATACTCTTTCCATTAATAAAATAATAATTTAGATTTCCAGCTTCAGCCCCATAGAAAAAGTATCTACTACATTCTTTTCCAAAATCCATATAGCTATGAAATGTGTTATCAAAGAACAACCCATACGAAGCGTTTATTTTCTTACAAATAAAAAATGGAATTGATTTATACAATGCTGGCATATTCTCATTATGTAAATTTGTTATATCAGAGTTCCAATTCTCATAAGCAAAATTGCGCTTATTCAAAAATCCCGGTTTATCACCCAAACCATAAAAGCAATCATCTTCATCTATACACTTCATTGTTTGGACAGCAAAATTTTTTCCCTTCAAATTTGAAGTATCATGCCCCTCTGCCTCAAGTAAATCCTGTTGTATCTCATCAGCGATTCTATTATATTCACGTTCCCCTCGATAATCTGACATCAGGATATTATCTCTATCATCCCAAATATCTACATGAAAATCATCGCTGATTTCAATTCTCAATTTTTCATTACACAAAAGCAATGTTCCTCTTGCCGTAATAGTCTCAACAAAATTACATTTTTTCACTTTATCGCCTTCAATGGCTACAGATTGATAATCATCCAATTCTAACGGAATTTCAAATCTCACAATTTCATCTGTAATAAAATAAACATTTGCCTCGCCATTTTCAAAAAACAAATGTACTCTATTGTCCTTTATCTGATAACATTTAAGTGTCCCTAAGTTCATTGTGATACTCCTATTCTTTTACAGCACCCATCACCATGCCGCTTATTAAGTATTTTTGTAAAAATGGATAAATTAAAAGTAATGGAATAACCGCAATTACAATCTTTGAAGCATTTAGATTTTTATTCGAAAGCTCTGAAATGTTTTCTAGAGCAGAACTACTTGTAGCTGTTTTCATAAGCTCCTGCAAATCAATATTGAGAGATTGTATATACGTCATAATTGGATAATCTTCTACTTTTTGCATATAAATCAATCCACTAAAAAAGTCATTCCAGCTTCCAACAATGCTAAATAAGGATATTGTTGCAATTGCTGGCTTTGCACATGGAATCAAAATCCTAACCAACACCTGAGCAGGTGTTGCCCCATCAATATATGCCGCTTCCTCTAAAGCTTTTGGAATTCCTCTAAAAAAATTCATCATCAAAATTACAGAAAAAATTGGAACCGCACCTGGTAAAATCAACGACCATATTGTATTTAACAAACCCAGCTTTTTTACAACAATATATGTAGGAATCATGCCACCATTAAACAACATAGCAAAAATAAGAAGCTTCATATAAACATCTCGCAACCTAAACTCATTTTTACTTCGTGTAAGTGCATATGCCATTGGTAAAATCAACGCTAAATTTATTATTAACGTCAGAAATACTCTTATTACTGACACGCAAAATGACTTCCAAAACTGATTATCGGTTACTATTTTTTTATATGCAGATAAGGTGAAATCAACAGGAAATAATCCCACCTTATTTGCAGTAACTGCTGCACTTCCCGAAAATGAAATTGCCAAAATATTTATTAAAGGCAATAAACAAATTACCCCTAAGAGAATAACAATCACATAGATAATCAATGAGCGTACTCTATAGCTTATTGTTTTATTTCCCAACATATCTTTCTCCTGTCTAGTATATTCTTTGCCCTGTGAACTTATCCGTAAGCTTATTTGCAGTTACCATCATAATAATTGCAATAACAGACCTAAATAATCCTACTGCAGCTCCAAAGCTATACTGTCTACCAATAAGACCTATCCTATAAACATATGTGTCAAGAACATCTCCCACCTCATATACAATTGGCGAATATAAATTATATATCTGATCAAAACCAGCACTTAATACTGACGTAAGATTTAGAGCTGTCATCAACATAATTATTGGTAGCATACCTGGTAAAGTAACATGCCAGATTCTTTTAATCCATGATGCACCATCTATAGCAGCAGCCTCATGAAGCCCCGGATCAATTCCTGTAATTGCAGCTAGATAAATAATTGAGTTATATCCAAATTCTTTCCATACATCAGTCGAAATAATAAAGCCTTGAAAAATGTGAATATCACCTAAAAAATTTACCTTTTCAAGTCCAACACTTTGAATAATTGAATTTACAGGCCCATCCAAATTAAACAAATTCACTGCAACTGCCGCAAGTACAACCCAAGACAAAAAGTGTGGCAAATAAACAATTGTTTGTACAGATTTTTTAATCATTTTATTTCGTATTTCATTTAGCAATATTGCAAACGCTATAGAAAGTATCATGCCAAAAAATATTTTTCCCAAGGCAATCACTACTGTATTACGCACAATTCTGCCAATATCTGGAAGCGAAAACATGTATTCAAAATGCTTCAATCCAACAAACTCTGAACCAAATATTCCTTTTGCAGGAATAAAATCCTGAAAAGCCATAATAATACCAAACATAGGTATATAGTTAAAAATAAGAATAAAAAGCATTCCTGGTAAAACAAATAAATTCAAATATTTTTCGCGTGTTTTTGTTCTATTTATTTTTCCCATAGCTTTACTCCGCTTGTTTAGCTTGCTGAACTTCTATTTCCTTACAAATATCGTCACCACCTTGGGTTTTCCATGCCTCAACAAAATCGTCAAAGCCTTTATCTAAATCAACTGTTCCAGTTACAATTTTAATAAATGACTCTTCCTCAAGTGTTTGTAGATTAGCCCACGCAGTTTTCATAGTTGCTGTCGTCTCTGGATAAACAGGAGTTCTCCAATTGTATCTATCCTTTTCATTCAAGTACTTAAGCATATCAACACCCTTCGTTCGCGAATGAATCTTACACCAGCCTGTCACATCACCATTGCCTTCGTTGTACGCAGAAATAACATCATAATTAGTGCGTTCTTCCGCTGTCGGAATTTCATCCTTTGTACCAGTGCCATTCAAAGCTGCCGATAAGCATTCATATTCATCTACTAAATACGTACTTGACTTCACCTCAATATTGAATGGTCTCACAGTACCATCTACACCCTCAGCTAAATACTTTGCAACATCCGGATATTTTTCTAATAAAGCTTTGTCATTAACAAGCCTATCGTAGAATAAATTTAATATCATAATTGCAAGTTCTGGATTTCTACAATCCTTGCTTACAACAATATATTCACCTGCAGCATCACAATGACAGCAATTAATCTTCCCCTGTTTATTTGCTACTGCAAATGGTGTAAACACAGCTTTTTCATCCATCATATATACATTATTTAATAACCAGTCAGGTGTATGCCATGATCCAAAAACAATTCCAGTCTGGCCATTAGTTAGTAGAGATGTAATATCATCCCAGGTTCTAGTCCCAAGTTGACTATCAACCACACCGCTCTTAAACCAATCGCGAATAACCCCTAAGGTTTCTTTCATTTGATTTGATGTAGATCCATAAGCAATTGCACCATCCTTATTTTCAAACCAAAGTCTTGGATAAGCACCCATAGCATATGCAATAGCATTTATAGAATTCGTTCCATCAGATGTTGCTGTAGTAAGTGTCGTGTCAAAAGCTATTCCTTCTGGATTAGAGGCACCTGCTGGATTCTTTTCCTTAAATGTCTTAGCAAGCTCTTCGACCTCATCAAGACTTAGACATCTATCACCGTCTGAATCTATTTCAATTCCAAGACTATCAACCCAATCCTGTCTAACCCAGCAAAGAGTTGGACCTGCATCAGCAGCAGTTGCTGGTAAAGCCATAAGTTGTCCGTCAAATGTTACATTAGCAAGAGTCCTTCCACCATAGGTATCATAAAGACTCTTTACATAATCACTTGCACATTCATCATAATAATCAGATAAATCTGCAATCAACTCATTCTCATATAATTCCCTTACTTCATCCTTTGTTGCAACCTTCATAATATCAGGCAAATCACCTGAAGAAAGTGCAAGAGCAACCTGTCTATTATAATCATCCCCACACTCTGCCTCAAAGACGTCCACAATATCGACATTTAATTCCTTTTCAGTCATGCGAATATAAGCATTATCCTCATATGTATCACCATCAGGGATTTTAGGATTTGCGGTAGTTTGTCTACCAAAAGTTAACGTAACTGTCTCACGTGCATTGGGATCTTCCACATGGGGCTTATCAACACTATCAGCATTTTTACATGCTACTACTGAAATTGACATAACTGCTGAAAGCATAATAGCAACAGCTTTTTTTATTTTTTTTAATTTCATTATTGCTTTTCCTCCCATCATTCTCCGTGGCCACTTTTTTTGATAGTGCAATGTTAACAAAGTTATTTTGCAGGGTAAATGAAACATTTTTTTGATTTATGCAAAAATTCTACTTTGTTTTTTCTTTTCCTTGATTATATAATTCCTATACTTTATTCTTACCTTATTAAAATGTGAGGTATACAAAATGTATCAAGTACTAATTGTTGATGATGAATATGATGAGCGCGCACTTATTCGTTTTTTACTAAAAGATTTTTATCAAACTGTTTGCATTTCCGAAGCGGCAAACGGGCAAGATGCAATAAAAATTATTAATTCTGAGCATATAGATATTCTGCTAACCGATGTTCAAATGCCATTTGTTGACGGAATTCAGCTTGCCAAATATGCAAAAAAAACATGTCCTGATATAGAAATACTTTTCTTTAGCGGATATGATGATTTCGTCTATGTACAAAATGCGCTTTCTGTACAAGCTGTTAACTATATTCTTAAGCCTATCAATCAAGACGAATTCTATAATTCATTCACCGAGATACTAAGCAAACTAGATTCATCAATAATTCATTACACAAAATCAGATACGTATATTGAAAACGCTTTCTATCAGGATATTGCAAGGGACTATGACGCTTCTCCACAGCCATCCTTAGAGGACCACCAGCTTTTGCTCGTATTAAGAGATGCTATTTCTACTCAAAATGAAATAAAAATTAAAAATACAATAGAAAGCTTCATTCAAAAATACCACTCTGCATTTACTGTTTCGCATATTTACATACGATATATTTATACTTCAATCCTGCAAGAGTTATTTACCTGTATTCCCGATTTATCACAAGAAGAATTCAATGATACGTTTAAACTGATATACTCACTAAAGCACCTTACTGACATCACACAATTATTAGAAAATTATTGTAAACGTGCTTGTGAGCATTTGGCTGCTAGCGCAGAAAGAAATTTTGCCACAACACAAGTTATTCAATACATAAATGAACACTACAACGAAGATATCTCACTAAACGAACTTGCAGAGCTAGTTTTTTTAAGTCCTAATTATCTTAGTAATATTTTTGCAAAAGATATGGGAATCACAATCAACCGATATATTAGACAAATCAGAATGAATCAAGCATACAGATACCTTACACAAACAAATATGAAAATAAGTGAAATCAGTCGCCAGGTAGGCTATCCTAACACCTCATATTTCTGTAAGCTTTTTCAAGAACAGTTTGACACTTCACCTGAAAAATATCGTCAAACCAAACACTAATTATCTGAGGAAACACTATGACATATTTAAAAAATTTGAATTTTAAAACAAAATTAATCACCTTATGTATTTGTGTAAGCATACTTCCCACACTCTTCATTGGGTATTTCTCATATTATCAAATACGGGATTATCTCATCGAAAAAGAAGAAATTTCACTTGAAACTGTCTTAACAAACGAAATCAATCATATCAACACATCAGTTGACAAATACCTGTCAACCGTCGATGCTCTTCTTTGGAATAAAAATCTACAAAATATTCTTGTTGAAGAATTTGACAATAATTATCAAATGTATTTAGCATATTCAAACACCATTGATCCGCTCTTTACAAATGTACGTGCAAGCGATAATTACATCAAAGATGTCTGCATATATACCGAACACAAAATCAATCCACACGGTCACAATTTGCAGCCACTCGCTAAAGCACAAAATCTCCCATGGTTTTCACAAGACAATTTTTCATATCAGCCACTTTTTACACTATCTGACGACAAAAGCAATCTATATCTAACCTGCCAATATAATAATCACTATCCTGAAACAAGTATATTATGCCTAACAATTGATTTTAATAAACTCGTAAAGTCCTGTAATACCCTTTTTGATGAGGAATACAAATTCGAGCTAATTGATTCTACTGGAAGAATTATTTACTCCTTTTCCAATTGTAAAGAAGATTATTTAAGCTACGTTGTAAAAAAACAACCACTTTCACTAAATAATTATTATTGTAAAATTTACCGCCCTGCAAAAAGCATTATCCAATGCCTCGCGCCTGTAAAAAGGCTTACCTTTTCGCTTCTAGTCCTTTGTATTGTTTTCATATTTTTTGTAAGCTATTGGCTTTCAAATATTCTCGTAAAACCACTTGTTCAACTTTCAAAAAACATGAAACAACTAGAAGCTGGCAACTACAATATTGTGCTTGAAGCTCAATCAGATGATGAAATTGGAAATCTTATTAATAGCTTTAACCATCTCTCAAAACATTTGAACCACCTGATTAATGAAGTTCTAAATGGGCAAATTGAGCAACACAAAAAGGATTTACAAATCCTGCAATTGCAAATTAATCCACATTTTTTATATAACAGCTTATCACTAATTAATAGTCGCGCTATTTTATCAGGTCAGCACGCTATCAGCCAAATGGCTCAACACCTGACAACATTTTATCGTACAATGCTTAATCAAGGCCTAAGCACTATTACAATAAAAAATGAAATTGAAAATGCACGTTCCTACATCGAAATCCAACAGATTATGCACAACTACTCCTTTGAGACAATTTATGAAATAGACGAAAATATGTTAGATTTAAAGATTCCTAATATGTTATTACAGCCCTTAGCCGAAAACGCAATTTTACATGGTATAGATCAAAAAACAACTGACGGAAAAGGCATATTAACACTTAGTGTATTTACCAAAGATAATCAAATTATCCTTCAAATCATGGACAACGGTTGCGGTATGGAGCCTGATACATGTGCCTCAATATTGACTACTACAAGTAAAGGCTATGGTGTAAAAAACGTTCAACAAAGAATAAATCTGATATATGGTAATGAATATGGTCTCAAATACAAAAGTATTCCAAATCGCGGTACACTAGTTCAAATAATACTTCCGCAAAGCCCTTAATAAAAAAGGCAGCCCCAGCAATTTTTGTTCGGGAAATCAAACTTGTTGAGGGGCAACTTTCTTGAGGGGGCAACTTGAGGGTTTTCCGTGAGGGGCGAACTTGGGGGACTGGTTTGAGGGTCCATTTTGAGGAGCTCGCTAAATTTCAGGTTAAAAATATTAAAACAGGAT
>JAZLJM010000111.1:0-4057 GCA_045617805.1 Pseudobutyrivibrio sp. | reverse complement strand
GAAAACCGCCAACTCCGGCGAAGAGTTCGCAAATAGTCTTGTCCATATAAAAGTCCTCCTTGGCATTTAGCCATCACACTTATTTTTCGGGTCTGGTTTTATCCTATTAGCACCATCAGACGATGGATCATTGACCCAAACTTATACTACCATAACACCCTATATTTTGCTACTTATTTATTGTCCTCATAAGCTGTCTTTTCTGCTCCTTCTGCTCCTCTGATAACTTCCTTGGCTTACGATAACTAACGGATGATTTGGGCATTTCATAGGTCTTGTCGATATCTGTATAGCCTATGCACCGATAGACCTCTGGGAACTCAATAACTAACGCATCAAGTTTTCTCATAACAGCAGGATCACGAGTATAAACTGTTGCCATCTCTTCTCCTGCATTAAAATTTATAATCGTTTCCTGCTCATATCGTGATAGCTTTGTCATACATCAGCTCCTTTCTGCCAATTGGCTTTATATGCGTGCGCACGCGCGCGTTGAATGAACGATGGATGGGATAGGATGGGATAATGATGATGATAAAAAAAGGGGTATATCTTTCTTTTATCTTTTCTTTGGTTCTTTCTTTTCGTTTTTCTTTCTAAGGGGGAAGAAGAGGAAGAAGAAAAAGGGAAGGAAGGGAAGGAAGAGAACATATCCAGATACGGATTTTCCGTCTATGGTGTGGATAACTTCTCCTATGCCCTTCTGCCTTTTTTTCATACGATAATTATCGTGAAATTATAAAATAAAAAAGTGCTGACGATATTTCTTTCATCAACACTTTTCCGATATCAGTTATTACAATAACTATCGTATGAAATTATTAAAAATTGGCAGGTACAGAATCGGCAAGGATAATACTCTCTCTTGAATAATGCTCCTTGTCATATTCCTCTGCAGGAATGCCATATGTATTAGGGTTCTCTGCCTTAAGTTCTGCCATTCTTGCTTTACGAATAGGCTCATATTTCTCGTTATGTCTGCGCTCCCATCCACTTGCTTTTCTCTTCAAATAAGCTTGATGGCGCTTGTCCTTAATGGCTTCGATTTCCTTAAGCTTGGCAATCTCTTCCTCGGTAAGTTCCGGTTCTGGCATACGATAACTACCGATGAAATTGAAATAAATATCAATCTGCTGTGTAGTCTGTACCGAACCTTTTCTATCCCTCTCATGAACCTCGATTCTATCAATGAACTCATTAACCATGTATGGTGTGATTTCGTCAAAATCATTGTATCTTGCCATAAGGTCAACGAACTTCTTGCCACTTCTACGATTTTCTTCAACCTCTGCTAAAAATTCCTCAATCCCATCAATCTCATTAAGCAAGGTTTCCTGCTCCTTGGAATACTGTCTTACAAGAGTTTCATATCTGCTCTCAGGCATCTTTCCAAGTGCATTATCCTCATAGATTTTACAGATAAGCTTTTCAAGTTCATCAACTCTCTTCTTGCAGGCTTTATAGCGTTCCTGCTTCTTCTTGGCTTCTGCATTACGATTATTAACCTCTGTCTGAGTTACATGCTCAATAAATTCCTCCGGCTGGTCTTCGATAGTAGTTTTGAGGTATCTGAGGGTATCTCTAACAATCTCAATAACAGCATCTGCATTTATTCTATGACCGGATGAACAAAGAGTTCCTACCGGCTGTTTCCCATATTTAGCACAAACAAACTGTGCAACCTTCTTACCATTGCTTGTTCTGTGGCAATACATAAGGCTACCACAATCAAAGCAAACCATCTTTCCATCAAGTGGATGAGGTGCGCCCCATCCGTTAGGGTATCTCTTGATACCGGTGCGACATTTCTGCGCATTATAAAATGTTTCCTCGTCAATTATCGGCTCCTGCGTGTCCTCAAACACCTGCCAATACTTCTGCGCCACATAATGGCTCTTCTTGTCCTTAAAGTGCTTTCTCGTCTTAAAATTGACTGTATGCCCTAAGTATTCTTTTCTTGTGAGGATGGATGCAACACTTGAACTCGTCCAACGATATGGATGGTCAAGCTGTCTGCTCTGCCACAATCCCATTCCCATTTTCTTTTGATGATATGCAGGTATCTCCACCTTGTCTGCTTCAAGAATCTTGCATATCTGAAAAGGTCCTTTGCCATCAAGTGTAAGCTTAAAAATGCGCCTTACAACCTCTGCAGCTTCTTCATCAATTATCCATTTATCTTTGTTCTCTGGGTCTTTCATATAACCATAAGGTGGCGAACTTGCTACATGCTTGCCGGCATCCCCTTTTGCCTTGAAAGTGGAACGGATTTTCTTGCTTGTATCTTTGGCATACCACTCATTCATGATATTTCTAAATGGCAGGAAATCATCATCCCCCATCAAGGTATCTGTTCCATCATTGATAGCAATAAGACGAACCTCTTTCTGTCTGAACATTTCCACTATCTGTCCGACCTTAAGATAATCTCTTCCAAGTCGGCTCATATCCTTTACAAGAACAGCTCCGATATTCCCTTCCTCAATCTCTTCCATCATTTCAAGGAATGCAGGTCTGTCGAATCGTGTTCCAGATATTCCATCATCCGAAAAGTGTCTTGGGCTTGGAAGGTCATGTGAGATTGCATACTCCATTAAGAGTTGCTTTTGATTGGATATACTGTTTGACTCGCCCTGCAATTCATCATCATGGCTAAGTCTTTCATAAAGTGCTGTATATCTCTGCTTCTTCATAGTTGCTCCTTTCTGCCCTTTTAATAAAAAAAGGCAACACATAATTAGTTTTTTGTTCTTGTATGTTACAAGAAACTAATTACATGTTGCCACACCGGCTGCAAGTTTATACTTGCGGTATTGCTTAACTGCAAAATGTTCTGGATCTCTTTTTTCAAGTCTTTCAAATAGTAAATCAATACCATTTTTAAAGTTTTCATCCTCTTCACTGGTCTCACTTGCATTTATCATTTTTATAAGATAATTAAAGTTGTGCTCTTCTTCCTTACACTCATACCAGATAAACCCAATGTATGCCATAAATAGAAGTCTTTCTGCTTTTTCCCAGAAATCGCCCTGTGACTGATTGCCTTCGCCCTTGGTGTTTTCTATCAATACATTAACAAGTTTTAATATATCCTTTTCACTTCTGATGTAATGGAACGGATTATATTTCATACTCTTTTTGAAATTGATAGTATTAAACGTTTTTATTTTGTAACCATGCCTCTCTAGCATCTTTCCTGTTTCAACAATCAGACTTCCCTTTGGATCAGTTATCACATATGAACTGTGCATTTGCATAAGCGATGGTTTTACAAAGAATCTTGTTTTACCTGAACCAGAACCACCAATTACAAGAATATTTTTATTTCTTGCGTATTTTGGATTATTAGGTCTGCTATTCATCGTAAGACACTCTGTCTTAGTTAGAGGAATGTTCTTACTCGGTACTGAATCCATGAAAGGTTCTATATCAGCTGCTGTCCCCCAACAGGCCGAACCATACTCTGTACCATTTCGAAACTTCTTTGCATTCTTAGCTCTTTGGTTTATGAAAAACTTGAGAGCATATCCAGCTATAAATCCTACAAAAATATCTATAGGATGTATACTTGGAAAAAGAGATAACAAATCTCCTGCATTTTGTATAAGGAATCTTACCTTTTCTGATGCTCCTGCTACGGGTGAACATCGATACATCTTTGAAATAATATCTGTGGCATATCCAATCATGATATATGGAGCATTTAATAAAAGAAACTTTTTAAAATCAAACTTCTTTTTCATAGTTCTCTTTCTCTTTTTTTGTTCTTTTCCTTATCTTTCACCTGCTCCATCATCTTTGCTGCTTTTTCCTTAAATTCATTAAGTACTTTATCAAATGGTGGCTTCTCCTTATTCTTTTCATTCTCATGAATGTACTCTTTAAAAGCCTGTGCCATGACATCCTTGTCACGTGCTTTGAAAAATACCAAGAACTTTGGTGGATCTACGGTCTTATCCTTTTGTACTGCAAAATCCATGTTGAACTTTCTGGCAGTTTTCTCAAAAGCTTTGATGTTATCCTCATTGATTTCAATTGTTACGGCTCCTGCATTTTG
>JAZLJM010000110.1:0-18474 GCA_045617805.1 Pseudobutyrivibrio sp. | reverse complement strand
TTGCAAGTTTTTTCCCACCGTCTGAGAAGTTACATCGTGTGCCTGCTCAGCCTTCCGCTGCCGTCCATGGCAGCGGGTGTGAAAAAACTAGCAAAGGACTTTTAGAATTTTCTAAGCTCACTTTAGAGCGAAAATAAGAGTAGGGCAGCCTAGGTCCACAAGCTTTCCCCATTCTAAGAAGTTTTTAGAGCTGTCCGCCCCAAAAGGACATTTTAAAAAATTTGGCTAACCTCGGGAAGACACCATATCTGTGGGACTTGCTATGCTGGATTTTAGGATTTTACAGCCTTGCAAGTGCAGGGGTATGGACAGATAAGAACCAGCCAGAGCATATTATAGTAGTGAAGTAAAAGGCGCAAAAAAATGAACCAAAGGTGGTGGGCAGGTGGATGGGTGGGGCAAAATTTTTCAAAAGAATTCAGACAACAAATGGATGCCACCTGTACAATACAGGATGGCATCCATTTGTTCTACCTAGTTCTAAATATGTGCCCAGGATTCTGGGCACATATCAAAGTGAATGTGGCGTTTTTATTAGTAAAGAGATTTGATAGCTGGGTAAAGCTTTTTGAATTGCTGATAGCGCTCTTCGTATTTGGCTACAAGTTCAGCGTCTGGCTCAACTGTAGTTTTTACTTTAACGAGCTTGTCGCAGGCTTCTTCAACTGAGGCATATTCGCCGCAGCCTACTGCTGCGAGAATTGCACCACCAAGTCCTGGACCTTCTTCGTTTTCGAGGATGTCGAGCTTTAAGTTCATGACTGCTGCAATGATTTGCTGCCAGAGTGGGCTCTTTGCTCCACCACCACAAATCTTAGAACGCTCGATTACGATGCCCTGGCTGCGAGCAACTTCGAGAGAGTCACGAAGTCCGAAGGCTACACCTTCAAGAACAGCCTGTGTCATATCCTCACGTGTTGTATCCATAGACATTCCGATAAACATAGCTCTTACATCTGGATTGTTGTGCGGGCTACGCTCTCCCATAAGATATGGAAGATAGAATACATTGTTTTCGCCAAGCTTCTTGATACCTGTCTGCTCACCTGCATAATCCTTTGTCTTTAAAATTTCATCCATCCACCACTTATTGCAGCTAGCTGCTGAAAGCATGCAGCCCATGAGGTGATAACCACCATCTGCATGGTCAAATGAATGAAGAGCATTTGCAGAATCTACTGTAAATTTCTCTGAAGAAATGAAGATTGTACCAGATGTACCAAGTGAAAGGTTACACTTTCCTTCACCAACTGTACCTGTACCAACTGCGGCTGCTGCATTGTCGCCAGCACCTGCAATGATTTTTACATCATTTGTAAATCCAAGCTCTGCTGCAACCTCTGGCTTGATTGTACCAACAACCTCGTAGCTCTCATAAAGCTTAGGAAGCTGAGACTCTTTTACTTTGCAGATGTCCATCATTTCCTTAGACCACTTGCGGTTCTTGACATCAAGTAAAAGCATACCAGATGCATCAGAATAATCTGTGCAAAAGCTTCCAGATAACTTGTATGCAAGATAATCCTTTGGAAGCATAATTTTCTCTACCTTTGCCCAAAGCTCTGGCTCATTTTCCTGCATCCAGAGAATCTTTGGAGCTGTGAAACCAGCAAATGCAATATTTGCTGTGTAATTAGAAAGCTTGTCCTTTCCAATTGTATTGTTGAGATACTCAACCTCTTTTGTAGTACGACCATCATTCCAAAGAATTGCAGGTCTGATTACATTATCATCCTTGTCAAGAGTAACAAGACCGTGCATCTGACCACCGAAGCTGATACCTGCAACCTGCGACTTGTCACACTCTGATGTAAGTTCCTTAAGACCAGCCATAGACTGAGTATACCAGTCCTGTGGAGCCTGCTCAGACCAACCTGGATGTGGAAAGCTTAAGCCATATTCCTTTGATACAATTTTCTCAATTTTTCCGTCGCCGCTCATAAGGAGAAGCTTAACTGCGGAAGTACCAAGATCAACACCTATATAATACATAATTTCCTCCAATGCATTTAAAACTTTTTAATAAAAATGGCTCAGCCAAGTTTACACTGCTGAGCCATCAAATAATCTACTATCTCCAAGGATTCTCTGTTGGATAACGAACACCTGCTGGCTGATTGTATCCAATTTCGTCAACAGCTACACCGATGTACTTGAATACCTCATAAAGAGTCTTTCCAAAGTGACCGAATGCAACAGCACCGTGATGTGGGAATCCCTTCTCAATTAACCAGTGACGGTAGAAACGTCCCATCTCTGGAATAGCAAAGATACCGATTGCACCAAATGACTTTGTACGAACATCAAGAACTTCACCCTGTGCAATGTAAGCACGAAGCTTGTTGTCCGCTGTAGACTGAAGTCTAAAGAATGTGATATCACCTGGCATGATATCTCCTTCAAGAGTTCCGTTTGTAACCTCGATAGGAAGTGCACGAGCCATAATCTTCTGGTACTTCATCTCGCAGAATGCAAGCTTCTTTGAAGAAGTATTTCCGCAGTGGAAGCCCATGAATGTATCTTCAAGTGTGTACTGTGTCTTACCCTTGATTACTTCATTGTACATATCCTTTGGTACTGAGTTGTTGATATCAAGAAGTGTTACGATATCATCTGATACAACTGTACCGATGTACTCTGAAAGACATCCGTAAATATCAACCTCACATGAAACAGGAATACCCTGTGATGTAAGACGTGAGTTTACGTAGCATGGTACAAAACCGAACTGTGTCTGAAATGCAGGCCAGCACTTACCAGCGATTGCAACATACTTACGATATCCCTTGTGATCACGAACCCAATCCTTTAATGTAAGCTCGTACTGAGCAAGCTTAGGAAGAATCTCTGGCTTCTTGTTTCCATCGCCAAGCTCCTTAGCCATATCCTCAACGATTTCTGGGATACGTGGGTCATTTGCGTGATTATTGAAAGCTTCGAAAAGATCAAGCTCTGAATTCTCTTCAATTTCAACACCAAGGTTGTAAAGCTGCTTGATTGGAGCATTACAAGCAAGGAAGTTTGTAGGTCTTGGACCAAATGAAATGATCTTGAGGTCAGATAATGCCATTACAGCACGAGCGATTGGCTCGAACTCATGAATCATATCTGCACAATCCTCAGCATCACCTACTGGATACTCTGGGATATAAGCCTTTACATTTCTGATCTGAAGGTTGTAGCTTGCGTTAAGCATACCGCAATATGCATCGCCTCTACCATCCATAAGGCTGTTTCCAGACTCCTCTGCTGCTGCACAGAACATCTTAGGTCCATCAAAGTGCTTAGCAAGAAGTGTCTCTGAAATCTCAGGACCAAAGTTTCCTAAGTAAACACAAAGTGCATTACATCCGGCATTCTTGATATCCTCAAGAGCCTGTACCATATGAATTTCACTCTCAACGATACAAACTGGGCACTCATAAATGTGCTCTGAACCATACTTCTTTGTGTATGCATCGATAAGAGCCTTTCTACGATTTACTGATAAGCTTTCTGGGAAGCAGTCACGAGAAACTGCAACAACACCAATTTTTACATTTGGCATATTCAACATAATAAAAATCCTCCTTAATAAAATCCCAACGAACTTTTGATAATAAAAATATAGCAAAGAATTTTCAAAACTGAGTTTCAAATATTATCCTCGTAATGTCAAATTATTGACTTGATTTTTCTCTTAGCTTTTTTCTGTATTCACTCGGCAAACTACCATACTTTGCTCTAAATGCATTGGAGAAAGCTTTAGAATTAGGAAAGCCGTTATTCATTGCAATATCCACTATTTGACCATCATTTTCCTCGAGCTCTCTAGAGGCATGTTCAAGTCTGATTCCAAGAAGATAATCCTTAAAATTTATACCTGCATGTTTTTGGAACATTCTTGACAAATATGATGGTGAATAATTGAACTCTCTTGCCAGTCCCTCGAGAGAAATTTCCTCAGCATAATGATCCTTCATATATCTTGTGATATTTGAAAGCTTTTTTAATTGATTAGAATTTTTTAATATATCCTCATGAACATTCATATTTCTATATTGGGTAACCAGGATATACATAAGCTCATAAAACAAGCTCATAATTTGAAACTGCTTTCCAATATCATTATGACTATATATCAAAAACATTTCCTGCAATAAGACGAATACTCTATGGTCATTTTCAATTTCACCATGTGTAAACCAGATAAATTGATCATCGGTAAAATAATCAGCAAACATCTCGTGCGGAACCTGCACAACAACGGTTCTATTTTTGTCAGGCGCAATGATTGAGTGAACCTCATTACTATTTACAATAACAAAATCTCCTGCAGAAAGAGTCTGTCTCTTATCACCAAGCGTAAAATCCAGTTTTCCTTCCCACACAGCAAAAATCTCAATAGAACTATGCCAATGCTTTTCTCTAATATAATTTCCATTTGCGCCTTCAAAAAAGAAAAGCTTAAAAGGCAATCCTGTATCAGGTACTACAACCTCGTGCTGATAATCCTTATAATCCATAACCAAAAACCTCGTATAACTAATAAATAATATATTCTGAGTATAAATCATTATCACTAAAGTGCAATAGTTCTTTTTTTACCTATATGTTGATAATTGTTTTCAAAAATCAAAAAACAGGGCATTTATTTGCCCTGTACTACAAATATTACCTATAGAATTCTTTTATACAGTAATTCATCATCCATTTCCTTTATCATAGTAAATCGCAATTTTTCTAAAAGCTTTATAGAGGCAGAATTTCTTTTATCGCATCTGGCGATTAGACTTTTTAACTGATATCTCTGTTTTGCTAAAGCTATCACCTGCGTACACACCTCAAATGCATAACCCTGGTGCCACTTGTCAGATGCAATACAATACCCAAGTTCAGCCTGCGCATCCTCTATACAGCTTTCACGATTTTCAATTCCAGCTCTTCCAATTAATTCATCCGTATTACTATCAAACACCAACCACTGTCCATAGCCAAAAACCTTATAAACATATTTTATGTAATTCCTCTGATAAGCTCTTTCTTCATCATAAGGATACAAAGGTTCCATGTATTCTGTCATTTTAGGTTTGGCGTATAGTTCAAAAAGTTTATCTAAATCCTTCATGCAAAACTCTCTGATATAAGTGCGCGCTGTTGTCGTAATATCAAGTGGAATTCCTCGCTGTCGCCTATACACATCTTCAAATTCTTCATCATCGATTTCATCTATATCAAGAAGGATATTCTCACATTTTAAACCTGAAACATCGTCATGTTCATGTGCAGCTACAGGGATATTTCTGTTTAAACATTCATCAATTATCTCTTGATTATCAGATATAACCAATACCCCCTCAGAATTTAGCTCTGTCAATTCTGCAATCGAATGAACTCTTAAAACTCTTTTTAAATAATTCATCTTCACTTCCTGTTTTTAAAAAAGAGAAGACTTTTTGTCTCCTCTTTTTTGTTTTACAAATATTTTTCAACCATTTTTTCCAGCTCCAAAGGCTTTACCGGTTTTGCTAAATAATCAGCAAAACCAACACTTAGATACTCTTCTCTCGCACCATTTATTGCATTTGCAGTAAGTGCAACAGCCTTTATATCTGGTACAATTTTCCAGATTTTTTCCATAGTTTCTACGCCATCCATCCCTGGCATCATGATATCCATTAATATCAAATCTACTGGATTATGTTTAACAAAATTAATTGCACGTTCTCCGCTTTCAGCACAAATCACGGTATATCCTGAATCCTCCAAAAGACTCTTTATAACCTTAAGATTCATTTGGGTATCATCAACAACAAGAATCAATCCTGCTTTTTTCCCTTCAGCATTCATATTTGAAATATTAACTGTAGGAATAGTGCTATTTCTTGTCACGACAACATCATAATCCCCACAAGGCGTTGTATCTACAATTTCCTGCTTAAAATATGCACTAAAGGTTGAACCTACATCCACAATACTGTCTGCAAAAACACCGCCATCCATTGCCTGCGTCAGACGTTTAGTAATTGCAAGTCCCAGTCCCGTGCCTTGAATATTTGAAACGCGCTTGTCAACACGACGATACTCAACAAAAATACCTTCAAGATTTTCTTTCGAAATACCCATTCCGGTATCTCTAACTGTAAACATCAGCATCGTCTGGTTTGGCTCATTTTCAATTTTTTCAGACTTTACCACAAACGAAATACGACCGACACTAGTATATTTTATTGCGTTAGATAACAGATTAAGTGCGATTTGAACAATTCTATCTTTGTCACCCATAAGCACACTTGGAACATCCTCCTGAATTTCGACTTCAAATTCCAAGCCCTTATCTTCAATACGATTTTTTACCAAATCATAGATATTTGTAACTAAATCTCTAACATCATATTCGCACTTATTAAGATAAATTTCACCCGAATCAATTTTGCTCAAATCAAGAATATCGTTAACAAGCGATAACAAATGATCTGTAGCCGTTCCAATATCAATGGCATATTCAAGGATTTCACTATCACTAGTCCTACGCTTTATCATTTCATCAAAACCAATAATTGAATTAATCGGTGTTCTAAGCTCATGGGACATATTTGCAAGAAATCTCTTTTCAAACTGATTCGCTCTCTCAAGCTCCTTTGACTGAATCAAAAGAGATTGTCGTTCCTCATTGTACATAGCTTTGTAGGCAATTACTGTAACAAGAATCGCAACCGCTACAACTATCCAACTCAAGCCTGTACTAATCATAACATCACGACTCGTTGGCAGCTTGTATATTAGTCCCCAGCCCAAAAAATCAGCAACACATAGCGCCACATCAGAAATAATTGCTATACAAAGTAGGCAAAAAAGCATGTCTCCACTGCACGCCAGCGTAATGAAATATAATTCATATAAAAACCATGCAGGGCAGCCACTTTCCACGCCACCTGAATTAATAAAAATTATAGGCAACAAAATCAAAAGCATAATCAACAGCACATTTCGCGACAGCCTTAGCTTCTGAGTCCCCATACCAATAAATACTGTAACAAATACGATGCCAGCAATTCCAAGCACTGCCATCATACCGTATACCCTTGCATGACAAAGAATTGAAATAACAAACCCTACCAGGGCAGCCAAAAGTCCTACCGCCATGTACATTGAACCAATTCGTATTTCAATTTCTTTATCCCTATCGTTAATTAAATTTGCAACAGGATTTTTTCCAATTATATTCATAAGTATTTTCCTTCCCCAATATCCTTATAAAATATTATATAAAATTTTTGCATATTTAGTATATGAATTTTTTGTGTCTAAAATCTTCTGCTACAAGGCGTACAACAAAAAAAGCCCAGCAAAGCTGAACTTTTTTCGTTAAGTGAATTGTTTTTATTGTCCGTAATATGCATTTGCTCCGTGTTTACGGTTGAAATGTTTATCACGTATGCAGTCAGGAGCTGGCAAAACTTTCGAATTAACCTGCTCTGTGAAAAGTGCCATTTTAGCAACCTCTTCAAGAACAACTGCGTTGTATACAGCCTGTGCGGCATCCTTCCCCCACGTAAATGGACCGTGGTTCTTACAGATTACGCCAGGTACATACCTTGAATCAATTTCCCTTTGTGTAAAGGTTTCAATAATAACCTCACCTGTCTTTTTCTCATATGCCTCTTCTATCTCGTCTGAAGTGAGGTTTCTTGTACACGGAATCGGACCGCAGAAATAATCTGCATGCGTAGTTCCATATAAAGGAATATCTCTACCTGCCTGAGCCCATGCAACTGCATAGGTCGAATGAGTATGAACAACACCACCGATATCAGGATATTTCTTGTAAAGCTCAAGGTGTGTAGCAGTATCTGAGGATGGTTTATATTTGCCCTCAACCACTTCACCCTGTAAATTCACAAGTACCATATCTTCTGGCTTCAAATCTTCATACTCAACCCCGGAAGGTTTAATAGCAAAAATACCTGACTCTCTATCGATTCCAGATACATTGCCCCATGTATAAGTCACAAGTCCCCTTTTTGGCAATTCCATATTTGCCTCATAGACCTGTTTTTTTAATTCTTCTAGCATAACTTCCTCCAAAAGCAAGTTCTATAATAACGCCTGCTGTGCCGCCAAAGCCTTTTTGTACTCTACCATCCACTCATCAAAGCCTCGTACCATTTCTTCGGTAGGATTAAGAGTTGATGATTTTTGATTAGCAAACACTTTTTTCTCAAGATAGTCATCAAGTGACATATCAGTTTCCTTTGAAATGACAAAATTCGCAAGAACCGCCATGCCCCAGGCACCACCTTCTGATGCAGTTTCCATTACAGTGATAGGTGCATTCAAAGCTGCCGCCAATACTGACTGACCAACACCCTTTGTCTTGAAAAATCCACCATGTCCTGTAATTGACTTTATCTGAACCTTTTCTTTTTTTAGAAGAATATCATTTCCAACCTTAAGAACACCAAGTGCTCCATAGAGATTTGAACGCATAAAATTAGCTAAAGAAAATTTTGCATCAGGCTTTCTGATAAACATCGGACAACCATTATTAAGACCGACCACAGGCTCACCACTAAAATAATTAAATGAAAGCAGCCCGCCACAATCTGCATCCTCTGTAAGAGCCTTTCTATAGAGATTTCCATAGAGGTCATCCATAGAAATATCCATACCGAATAAATCAGAAAACTCTTTAAAAACATTTATCCAGGCATTTAAATCAGAGGTACAATTGTTGCAATGTACCATAGCAACATCTTTTCCCGCAGGAGTTGTTACAATATCAATCTCCTCATAGGCATTTTCAAGTGGCTTATCAAGTACGACCATAGAAAAAACAGATGTACCAGCAGACACATTACCAGTGCCCTCTAAAACTGCATTTGTAGCAACCATACCTGTTCCAGCATCACCCTCAGGCGGTGCCATCACACTGCCCTCCTGCAAATCACCAGTTGGATCAAGCAACAATGCACCTTCTTTTGTAAGAGTTCCCGCATCATCACCTGCAACCAATACCTTCGGCAAAATTACTTCAAGTTTTTTATCAAATCCCAATTTTGACGAAAGCTTGTCAAAAATCTCCATACGCTTTGCATCATAATTGCAGGTCTTTGAATCGATAGGAAACATACCTGATGCTTCGCCAACACCAACCACCTTTTTGCCAGTCATTTTAAAATGTACATATGCTGCAAGAGTCATAATATACTCAATAGCAGGTACATGTGGCTCATTATTTAAAATTGCCTGATAAAGATGAGCGATACTCCAACGCTGAGGAATATTAAAATCTAATTCCTTTGATAAAACAGAAGCAGCCTCCCCCGTTATAGTATTTCTCCAGGTTCTGAATGGAACCAAAAGCTCATCATTTTTATCAAAAGCAAGGTATCCATGCATCATTGCAGAAAAACCGATTGCTCCGATTTTTGTAAGCTTTACATCGTATTTATCAAATACATCAGCCTTTAATTTTTTATAACAATCAGCAAGCCCTTCCCATACTTCTTCAAGTGGATATGTAAAAATACCATCCACCAAATGATTTTCCCATGTATGATCTCCAGCAGCCAACACATTGTTATCTTCATCAACAAGTATCGCCTTAATTCTTGTTGAACCAAACTCAACGCCCAAGGCTGTATTTTTTCCTTCAATAATTATGTCTTTAACTGTCATTTTATGCCTCGAAAAAAATTAGTTTCCAAATACTGCAATATAATCCTTCTGGAATTTTTCAATACCAGCAGTTGTGAGTGGATGCTTTGTCATCTGCTCAATTACTGAATAAGGAATTGTAGCAATATCAGCACCTGCAAGTGCACAATCTGTAACGTGAATTGGATTTCTTACAGAAGCTGCAATAATCTCTGTCTCATATCCATAGATATCAAAAATTTCTGCAATATCTCTGATAAGATCAATACCTGGCTGAGAAATATCATCTAATCTTCCTAAGAAAGGTGATACATATGATGCACCAGCATTTGCAGCAAGAATTGCCTGATTAGCTGTAAAAATCAATGTAACATTTGTCTTGATTCCTTCCTTTGAAAGAACCTTAACTGCCTTAAGACCCTCTACAGTCATAGGAATCTTAACTACCATATTTGGATGAAGCTTTGCGATTTCTCTACCTTCAGCAATCATGCCTTCAGCATCTGTTGTTGTAGCCTTAACCTCACCTGAAATAGGACCATCAACGATTGATGCAATTTCCTTTAAAATCTCTTCCTGTGGACGTCCACCTTCTTTTGCAATAAGTGATGGATTTGTAGTAACACCACAAATAACCCCCATGTCATTTGCTTTCTTAATGTCTTCAATTTTTCCTGTGTCAACAAAAATCTTCATAATATATTACCTCTCCTTAAAATAAATAATTTACTTGGTTAACTATATGATATTGTAAGTCAAAACTTTGACCTTTATCGTCATTTTTTAGTCTTATTAATAGTAAAAAATTTCCTTCATTACAAAAATGATTTCAATTTTTATACATATTATTCCTTCACTAAAAAGCTTTGACTCAACAATTAACCAACATATTTTGTTCTAAATCTGACTCAATAAATACCCCACACTACAGAGAAATGCTGAAACAACACCCATAACAATATGGTACTTTTTTCCCATCACATACATTGCTATCATTTCTCTTGCAAAACCATTAGGCCAAAAATACCATTTTGTATCCGAACCAATAGCTTCTATATTTGAAAAACCGGCTTTTCTAGCGATAATTCCGCTTCGAAGCATATGATATTTTGTTGTCGCAAAAGCAACCTTCGCATCTTTTAAATTTGCATCAATCAAACGCTTTGAAAATACAAAATTCTCATATGTATTCTTCGACTCTTTTTCTGCCAAAACCTCATATTCCTCAGCCCCATGTGAAAGAAGATAAAGCTCCATTGCCGAGCCCTCACTTATGTATTCATCAGACCCCTTACCACCTGACGGAACATATTTGACAGGCTTTCCTGATGCGATTTCCTGGTTCCAGGCATACCTGATTGCTCTATTTGTACGCCCCTTTATAAGTGGCTTTAGTTTCCCATCCTTTGCAATCGAGCAGCCCAAAATGATGATAAAATCCTTGTCATACTTCGGAACCTGTCTTGCTACAACAAATCCCATAATTATCATTGCAAAAAATACGCATTCAAAATAGCAAACCATATCAAACAAAAACATAAATACATATGGATATGCATGATTATATAATGTCGAATTACTCATAGCTTCAAAGGACGAAACCGTCTCTCCAACAAATCTCGATGCATGCTGAAGTCCAAGTATAATAAATAAAAAGGCTGCCATCAGCATCGCCGCAACTGTATTTGTAATTCTCAGTCCCTCATGCTTAAGCAGTGACAGATTGCTTATCGCCATAGCTATACCAAGCACCACAAGAATAAATACAGAAAGAACAGACAAACGTCTTGGGAACTCCAAAAACAGCCAGAACAAATCAAATAAATCAAACTGCATATGCATGCTTATCTGATATCCCCCCTGTAATATCAACACTAGCAAAAACATGGAAATATAAAGAATAACCGCTAAAAGGCCTATATTCAAAAAACTATATAGTGTCCTTTTCATAGAATAATGAAAGAATAAAATAAGACCTGCCAAAACCAGCAAGATAAACATTAAAATAAGAACCAATTTCATAACCCCTTAAAACTTAATCGAGTAGGTATCAAGCACCTGCTCGCACGTCTGAAACTGCAGTTCACGAAGTGATATTTTCCTTACTACTGCCTTCAGATGAAAAAAACCAACACTCTCGTGTTGGTTTTATTATATCAAAAAATTAACGTGCTGTGTTTGTAATATTCAATATTTTCTCATATGAAAGATTGCCGCCATACAAATCAAGAGCAGAACCAATTGTAAAGTCTAATTTGTTGTCTGACATATAGCTAATCAATTCAATATCAGCATAATCAGAAATTCCACCAGCATATGTAATCTTCATCTGCTTGTAACGACCAAGTAAATATGCCAAATCCCTGTCGATACCCTGCTGTTGACCTTCTACATCTGCTGCATGTACTAAAAACTCATCACAATAAACAGCTAATCTATCTAAAAATTCATAATCAATTATCTCTTCTGTAGTCTTCTGCCAGCGATCTGTAACAACCATATACTTATCATCCACACGCTTGCAGGATAAATCAAGAACAAGTCTCTCGCGACCCACTAAGTCACTAAGTGCCTTAAGTGCATCCCAATCCACTCTACCATTATTAAATACAAAGGACGTAACAATAACATGGCTCGCACCTGCTTCAATAAACTCAAGTGCATTATCCAAATCAATTCCGCCGCCCACCTGCATTCCACCAGGAAATGCTGCTAATGCATCAAGTGCAGCCTTTTTTGTTGCTTCGTATTCTGCAGTTCCCTTTTTGTTAAGTAAAATAATATGTCCACCAGTTAAGCCATCCTTTTTGAAAAGCTTTGAATAATAACTAGCCTCCTTGGTAGAAACATAATTCTCCTTTGGACCATCGTCAGTCTTTGCTAAGTCAGAAATTGTAGCACCTACTAACTGCTTAACCTTTCCATCATGAATATCAATACAGGGTCTAAATCGCATCCTACTCCCTCCCGAAATGAATCGTCAAAAAACACCTCTCACATTATATATTCCAGAAGACTTTTTTTCTATTGCAATTTTGTAGAAAATAGAGGCAAAATTTAAAATATTTTCAGTATCTTGCACACCTGCAGTCTCAAAAGGTGAATGCATGGCAAGCTGAGGCACGCCAATATCAACGCCTGCAATAGAGATATGAGAGCTTAATATGTTACCTAATGTCGAACCACCAGGAATATCGGACTTATTTACAAATACCTGATAAGGAATTGTATTCTTTTTACAGATTTCCTTGAAAATTGCACCAGATAGTCCATCTGTCATATATTTTTCAGCCGCGCTAAACTTCAAAACAATTCCATTATTAAGAAGAACCTTGTTGGTAGGGTCAGAAAACTCGCCATAATTTGGATGTAGTGCATGCGCATTGTCAGCAGAAACCATAAAGCTATTAGCCAGCACTAAAGCAAGCTTTGCCTCATCATTACCAAGTGCCTTGTTTATTCGCATAATAACATCATATAAAAATGTTGAATCTGCCCCTTGCTTTGTTCCGCTTCCAACCTCTTCATTATCAAAGGTCACATGCAAAAGTGCCCTGTTTTCCTGCGCATTACTACCAATAATTCCCTGCATTGAAGCATACGCACACTCTAAATCATCTAACCTGCCTATTGAAAGGAACTCCTCATCAGCACCCCATACGCAGCCCTTATCACGACTATAGAGATACAAATCATCACCAAGAATTTCATCCTTTTTTATATGAAGCTCCTTAGCAATCAGCTCATACAAATCAAAATCCTCTGCCATTGAAATAAGTGGCAGCATATCCTTTTGTGGATTATATTTGTAGCCATCATTCGCACTTCGATTCATATGAATTGCAAGCGATGGAAGCATGCACAGATTTCTATCAAAATTTATTAGTCTGGTTTCTAATCCATCCTTTGAACTTACTATTACTCTACCAGCAATAGAAAGAGGTCTATCAAACCATGGTGCCATAAGCATTCCGCCATACTTTTCAGTATTAAGCTTTACATAAGATGATTCCCTCATTTCAGGATTATTCTTTATCTTAAAAGAAGGTGAATCGCTATGACTTGCCATTATACTTATTCCATCAAGTGATTTTGTAGGCAAAACAAAAGCTGCAATAGTCGAATCATTACGCGTAACAAAATAACTCTTCCCCAGCTCAAGACTCCAGCTTTCACTCTCCTCTAGTGGTAAAAAGCCGGCATTAAGAAATCTGTCCTTTTGCTCCTTTATCGCATGGAATTTTGAAGGACTAGCTTCAATATATTCAAATAATTCTTTTACTTTTTCTTGCATTTTTTACCCTTCTTCTTTATCGAATATCCAAATGTCCCTTGTGGTGCAGTCAAGCCAAAATATGTCCCATGAGAATAAGCAAGTGGTTTAGTAAGCTCAAGCGCAAAACGACCATTTTCATCCATATACTTCTCGTCAGCATGGACTGCCACGACATCAGCCACAAACATATGATGACTTCCATACTCATGAATTTCACGAACCTTGCACTCAATATTTACAGGAGACTCTTCAATCATCGCCACATTTACCTGCTCAGCCTCAACCTTATGCAAATTACATTTTTCAAATTTATCCACGTCACGACCTGATGTCACTCCACAATAATCAGTAGCCTTTGCCAAAGCCTCTGTTGTCAGATTGATTACAAACTCGCCACTTTCCTTTATTATCGGATAGGAAAATCTTTCTGGTCGAACCGAAATATATGCCATAGGCGGATTAGTACATATCGTCCCCGTCCACGCTACCGTAATAATATTGTCGTTTCCATCCTTGTCCCTGCAGCTCACCATTACTGCCGGAAGAGGATATATCATATTTCCTGGTTTCCAGGTCTGTTTACTCATGCCAAATTCACCTTACATTTTATTTTTATTTTTTCTCAAAAAATACGTAGCAAGTACTAACGCAAAAATAATACCAAAAGCTATTGCATATGGATAGTACTTATCATATGAAATACCCAATTTAACCCAAAGCATTCCAAGGCACTCTGGTGCCGCAACAAAATACGTTGAAACAACACCAGACATAAATATCGCTGGAATAAAGAAAGGATAATAATTCTTCTGCTTTTTTTTCAAATAAACACATATTGTCCAAAGCACTATCGTAGCAAGCGACTGATTTGCCCAGCTAAAATATCTCCATACAATCGAATAATCAAGCTGCATAATAATCGTACCTGTCAAAAGCAAAACCACCGTGACAAGCATTCGATTTTTTATCTTTGACTGATCAATTTTAAACCAATCAGCAATAGTAAGTCGAGCCGAACGATATGCTGTATCACCCGAAGAAATCGGACAAACAATTACACCAAGCAGTGCCAGAAGCATTCCTGTTTTGCCCATAGTCGACTGGCAAATCTCATATACAACTGCGCTGCAGCCACCACCTGCCTCAAGAAGTGCCTGAGAATTTTCATATACTGATACTCCTGCCGCAGCCCATACAAGTGCAATAATTCCTTCAGCAATCATTGCACCATAAAATACAACTCGTCCTTCCTTCTGAGACTTACAGCATCTAGCCATCATAGGTGACTGAGTCGAATGAAATCCCGAAATCGCTCCACACGCTACAGTTATGAACATAAATGGCCAAATACTGGTTTTTAAAGGATGGCAATTACAGAAATTATTCCAAATTTCAGGCATCTCATAGCGTCCTAAAAAAAGAAGACTGCCAGCCACACCACCTGCCATAACAATCAGGCAAATACCAAATAGAGGATAGATTTTTCCAATGACTTTATCAATTGGAACAAAGGTAGCCACAAAATAATACAATGAAATTACAACAATCCAAAATCTGGAATCTAAAACATCTGGAGTAAGCATTGCCAATAAATCTGCCGGTCCAGTTGTAAAAACAACACCACACATAACAAGCA
The DNA here is from genome assembly GCA_045617805.1 of Pseudobutyrivibrio sp. Taxonomy (GTDB): domain Bacteria; phylum Bacillota; class Clostridia; order Lachnospirales; family Lachnospiraceae; genus Pseudobutyrivibrio. The sequence continues at coordinate 2,923 of JAZLJM010000110.1, read as the reverse complement.
ATACTACTGAAAAAATACGCATCAAAATCTGAATTTTATTACCTAGATATCTTCCAGAAATTTCCGAAATACTGGCTCCATCATGGCGCATTGAAATCATTCCTGTAGCATAATCATGCACCGCTCCTGCAAAAATACAGCCAAAGACAATCCATAAATAAACTACCGGTCCAAACAACGCTCCACTAAGTGCTCCAAAAATCGGACCTGTTCCAGCAATATTCAAAAGCTGAATCAAAAACAGTTTCCACAATGGAAGCGGCATATAATCTACACCGTCATTAATTTTGTAAGCAGGCGTAACTGTATCATCTGGTGCAAATATCCTCACTATTACTTTGCTATAAAAAACAAATCCTGCAATAAGTGCTAAAAGTGCCAAAATGAAACTAATCAAAGTTAAATTCCCCTTTACAATATACTAATATGCGTTTGCAAACATGCATCGCGAATTTCGCAATGACCTAAATGTACTAATTGTGATATCTCCCCATTACATATATTCTTGGTAAAATAATAGGTTTACATTTATTAAAACATTTTAATAATTTACGTAATATTCCGTGCTTTTCCAATTGAAATATAATTATTAAATACCGCCTCCAAATCACTGCCTTTTGTAAAATTTTTCTGCAAAAAGCCCTTTACCATATATGAAACAGTTCCATCCATATTAGGTGTTTCGACATATTCATCATCATAATATCTATCATCTGAAACGACTCTATCGCGCAAAATTCCTTTAAACTCCTTTAGCTCGCAGGTAGGAAAATTTACATTCCATATTTCTTTTTCACCCAACGGACTGTCTATCAATTCCTCAATTATCTGCGATAAGTATTTATCAGTAACAGAGTGATTTTTTTCAAAGCCCTCAGAAAAAGCTATCGAATGAATCCCCTGAAACTGTGCCTCAAAAGCAGCTCCTGCAGTTGCAGAATATTGAATATCTGTCGAAGCATTATATCCTAAATTTATTCCTGAAAATGCCACATCCGGACCTCCTGGAACAATATTCCTTACTCCTATTCTAACACAATCAGCAGGTGTTCCCGTACAAGCAAAAGCATGAACTCCCTCAACAGGAAACTCAACCTCCCACGCATCAAAGCTGTGTCGTAAAGTAATACTATGTGACATAGCACTCCTCTGTGAATCAGGTGCCACAATCCACACCTGCCCAAATTCTTTAGCAGCACTCGCTAATCGAATTATTCCATCCGCCTCAATTCCATCATCATTTGTAATTAAAATTTTTCTCATCATCTCACCTTTTATCATTATCCTAATAACCAACCATATATTATTATGCCATAATTCACCAGCGCAACACACTACAATCCATCATTTTTCATTGATTTACCACATTTTCAATAAATAATCCCACAAAAAAAGATTGATTAAATTAATTAACCAATCTTCATACAATAATAGAACAAACATCGTTCCTACTATAACAAATCAATCTACATGTAAATTTGAATAGTATCATTTATGCCACATGATATTTTTTTACAATTCAAACAGAATCTTTCTACAATTATTTTCTGAATACCGCAACACCGTCTGTCTTTTACTTACAAAATTTTGTAAATCCACATAACACTCAAATTACAATTACTTCGCAAAATTAAGAATCCACAACCCCACCTACTTTTTCAATGTTTTTAAATAACTCTTCTGCTCTGCAGTGATTCTATAACTCTCCCTTGCTTTCTGAATAGCTTTATTATTTACCCAATCAGATAATTTATTATTTTCAAAAATCTTAATAGTATCATCCCACTGTTTAGAAAGCGCTGTAGCATAATACCATGCAATCATCATATTAACATAATACTTTTCTGATTTGATTTTTGCTGGTATTTCCAAATATTCTCTTTTAAAATTGTCATCAAGGAAATACGTCATCAACATCTTTATTCCAAATCTGCATTCATACTCATCCTCAGATTTTACCCAGCTCAAAATACATTCATAAACATCATCCAAATTTTTCTTAAAAACCTTTGGAATCAAACTATCACACACAGCCCAATTATCAACATATGGCAAAAATTCATTAACGAGCTCTAATACTCTGCCATAATCCTTAACCTCAGAAACCAAAAGACCATGTAACATATTTTCTTCGTAATAATAATGTGGCAGCTCCTTCAAAAATGCATCTACAACCTCTGGCTGCTTCATCAATTCCTTGGCGAACTTTCTCACTAATGGAACTCTTACACCAATCACCTTATCCCGCTCAATATTTGGAATAAGCTTTGAATGAAAATTTGCATACTCAATATCTGCCATTTCAAGCAACCTGCCTTTAATCTCCATTGCCGTCTCCTTATTTAAAAGTCAAAACACTCCTATTATCAGCTAATAATTATAAAAAACAATTCTTTATATCTTTCAATACATTTTATTTATCCAATACTATCAATAGAATTTATTCTACTTATTAATTGCAATATATTCTATTATCCATACATAAAAATCAACTTAATCCTAAAATCAAAAAAAGCAAGTCACAATGACTTGCTTCTTCTAGCAACCTCAAAACTTCACACAGTACCAAGCGTCTTCTACAAACCACGCTATCATCAGCTTTGAATAAACCTTCGATCTATTAGTATTCATCAGCTAAATGTGTTACCACACTTACACCTTGAACCTATCTACCTTATCGTCTTTAAGGGATCTTATCTCCTTGAAGGAGGGGATATCTCATCTTGAGGGGGGCTTCACGCTTAGATGCCTTCAGCGTTTATCCCGTCCAGACTTGGCTACTCAGCTATGCCGTTGGTCGACAGCTGATACACCAGTGGTCCGTCCACCCCGGTCCTCTCGTACTAGGGGCAGCTCCTCTCAAATATCCTCCGCCCGCGCCGGATAGGGACCGAACTGTCTCACGACGTTCTGAACCCAGCTC
>JAZLJM010000109.1:0-20029 GCA_045617805.1 Pseudobutyrivibrio sp. | reverse complement strand
AGGCCTTGTGTAATTTTCTAAACTCACTTTAGAGCAAAAATGTGAGTAGGGATGCCTCGATTTACAAGCATTTGTCATTCTAAGAAGTTTTTAGAGCTGTCCGCCCCAAAAGGACATTTTTAAAAATTTGGCTAACCTCGGGAAGACACCATATCTGCGGGACTTGCTATGCCGGATTTTAGGATTTGACAGATTTGCAAGCAAAGGGGTAAGAAAGCTGGAAGAAGGCAGCGCATATTATAATCAGTAGGTAAAGTTGGTACAGAAAGGATGCGTTGGTGGCTGAGAAAGGGTGATGAGTTAAAACTGGCTAGGGGATATTATTAGAAACAATCGGGTGGCAAAAAGTATATTAATCTCGAAAATTATTGCTAGTATTCTGAACGGCAAAAAACTATAATTAAGCTATGTAAGATTGTGTTAAGTATTCATTATTTTTCATTTCTTACGATATTTATTTCAGCAAATGTTTTAGGAGTATATTATATGAAAAACAAACCTGTTAGAAATAGAATTTTCACATTGGGATTTGTTCTATTATTCACGGCTACAACACTTTTTTCGCCACTTGCGGCAGATGCAAAAGGAAAAAGTGGTTCTGCTGACTACAAAGCAGGAGATAATATTTGTATTGGAAAATTAGATAAAGTGCCTATCAACTGGACAATCCTCAACTTTGATGCAAAAACAAGAGAGGCTTTAGTCGTATCTAAAACTCCTCTTTATTCAATTTCTGTTCGAAATTATAAATCAGATATTGCTGCAAACTATAGAGGTAAAAGTACAGGTTTCGTGCAGTGGGCAAACAATTATTGGCGTTATTGGTTAAATAGTACATTTTATGACTCTGTTTTTACTCCAACCGAAAAGCAAATGATTGTTCCAACTAATATTTCAGTTGCATCGCATCAATCAAGTATACTTAACTTTTATCATGACACGACTTTGGATTCTTATTATTTGTCTCACGATAAAACAAAGAATTCATTGACTCTTGCTATTTATAATAACCAGCAGGCTTCAACAGATAATGTATTTTTCCTTTCATCTGATGATTACACTAATTATAAAGATAAAATCAATACCGAGCAAAAAGGCATATGGCCACTTCGTACCAATGCATATGATGATCCGGTAAAAAGTCTTTATGTAAATGACACAAAAGGATTAATCGACAGACTTTACACTTACGATAGTGCTCTAAGTGGCATTCGACCAGCAATGACTCTCAAGCTTTCAGATGCACCAGTGGAACAGGATAAATCAAAGGAAAAGTCTACTGCTACAAATACTACTGCTGATGCTAATGCAAGCACAGCAAAAGCTGAGGATACTAAAGATACATCCTCAAATAAAGAAAAAAACGAGGATAAGACTTCAGAAGAAAAAGATACAGGCAAAACACAAACCAACAGTAAGGCAAAGACACAAACAGCTACATCAAAGAAGTCTACTTCAAATACAAAGTCAAAAAACAAAGCAACACAACGCTTTAGACGTTCATATTCAAACAATGCAAAAGATATTTCTACTGCAGCAAAATCAGGGAATACTATTTCTTTACCAAATGACGCAAATTATTCTATGAAAAAGAATTCAAGTGCATCTATCGCATTAGATTTAGGCTACCTGAACTCAACTGGAAAGGATTTTACTGTAACCTACAAATCGTCAGATGCATCGATTTTTACAGTAGATTCAGCGGGTAATATCTCTTCAGGTTCAAAAAATGGCTCTGCAACACTTACTGTTCGTATGAAAAAATCAAACGGCAAGACATATAACATGACTTGCCGCATAGACGTTTCTTAATTAATTTTTTGGATATAATTTCTTTACAGTTTTGTCTGGGATTTCAAAATGCTGGTAGTCCTTGGAATTTTTCCAGCTACCACCCCATTCAAAACCATGCTTTAAAAATACCTGGTACGCCAGGTCTTTTTTATCTATTTTATGCTCAAAATTCTTAGTCCTGTCTACATATGCCGTAGCATTTGCAGGCTCGACAGAAAGCTTTCCATTTACTGTTTTAACATACGGATTGTACAAAGTGTTGATATCTACAGCAAGTCCCAAACCGTGCTTAGAAACAGTTTTGCTATAAGAAATACAACGATAATTAAAAGCCGAGGAATTATTGTCTGCCATCGACAACTCATCATCAGCATTATAATCATCTACAAGTCTGATTTTTTCAATAGGATATTTGGCATCATACAATTCCTTAAATATCTCCAAAACATCCTGCGCAATATACTTGTTTACCACAAGCTCGCCAGCTTTAGTATTGCCATCAAAATCAGTATGTAACACATGCACATAGCGCAAATCCGAAAGAGGCACTGTACAATCAGCCTTATATGATTTGCCCTTCATCTTTTGAAAAAGTAAACTATCCGGTTTAATTTCAAGAATATAAAAATCCTTATCCTGTACCATGGCATTAGTTTCCTTTACTTTAGATTTTGCATTTACTGTGCAGAAAAAAACACATATCAAAATCAAAGAAAAAAGAATAATTCCCCCTCTTTTTTTCTTCATACGCCTCAACCAACTCCTATTTTTTACAAATAGCTTTATTTATTCCAGTCATCAGTAAAAATCTTTTTAATACTATCATAATGAAGAAATTCGCCTTTTTTTGCGATTGCTTCAATCTCAGCTATGGTTGCTAGAACAAAGCCATCTGTCTCTTCTTCCTGAGCTATAACCTCTGAATCATCAAAATCGAGAATAAAGCGATATACATCAACAAAATAATTATCGCCTTCACCTGGATTTTCTCTATGATATGTAAAACCATAGCCGCCATCAGCCTTTGAAACATCAAGACCTGTCTCTTCTCTAACCTCACGACATACAGCCTCAAAGGATTCCTCTCCTGCCATAACTCCGCCGCCAGAAACCTCCCACCAGCCAGGAGCCCACGACTTATCCATAGCACGCTTTGTAATCAAGAACTTTCCATCAGGTCTTGATACAACGCCCAAAACTGTCAGATGATACTCATCATCCTTTAAGCACCAGTCATTACGTCTCATCGTACGACCAGTCTTAACTTTATTCTTGTCATAAATATCCCAACGCTCGTCTTCTTTTCCCATAATAAATACCAGGCAACTGCCCATCCTTTCCTATATATCATTGCATATAAAACACAAACATCGTTACAGTGCTTATCACTTATCAATAATCACAAATTCCATGTATATTAATTAATCAGACAATACAACAAAAAATTTGCACGCACTGTACTAATTCAAATATAAATAAAGCTGCGCCAAAACAGCAGTAAGTGTAGCCTCAAGATCCAGACCTTTCTCATCCACTACTACATCAGCATATTTTTCATACAAAGGAACTCGTTCCTCGTATAAAGTCTGTAAATCCTGACCATCCTTAAGTACAACGCCACGTCCCTTTAAGCTTCCCAGGCGGCTATCAAGTGTATCATAATCAAGGCTCAAATAAACTATCGTACCAATCGCCTTTAAATGCTCCATAGCCTCTTTGCCATAAACAACGCTACCACCTGTCGCAATAATAGTCTTGTCAGTCTCAATTGATGCATTTACATCATTTTCTATCTGCAAAAAACCTTCAACACCTTCGTCCTCGATTATCTCCTTCAAAAGGCGATTTTCACGCTTCTGAATAAGCAAATCAGCATCAACAAATTCATACCCCAGCTCTTTAGCTAAAACAACACCAAGAGTACTCTTACCAACTCCCGGCATACCAATTAAAACTATATTACTCTTCGACATAAAAAACCTCTATTTTTTCCTTACTACGGCCTCACACAATCGAGTAGACTTTTATCAACTACTCGCTTGCCTAAGTACGTATGCCGTAGTGAAATTCTTCCTTACTGCATCCTTCAGATAAAAGTAAAAAATCCTGGAAGTCACCTTCCAGGATTCTGCTGAGGCTGAGGAGGCTCGAACTCCCGACAACCTGATTAAAAGTCAGGTGCTCTACCAACTGAGCTACAACCCCATATTGCTATGAAAAAAAATTGATTTTGAACTGGGCTAGCTGGATTCGAACCAGCGAATGCCAGAATCAAAATCTGGTGCCTTACCGCTTGGCGATAGCCCATTATTAAATTGCCACCGCAATGGGTAAAATAAAAGGGTGGGTAGAGGGGTTCGAACCCTCGACCTTCGGAACCACAATCCGACGCGCTAACCAGCTGTGCCACACCCACCATACTGATAAATCAGAAAAACGATATTCAATGTGCCCGAAGGGATTCGAACCCCCGACCCACGGCTTAGAAGGCCGTTGCTCTATCCAGCTGAGCTACGGACACATAATTATAATAGAAAATATCAAAGCGGGTGATGGGAATCGAACCCACGTATTCAGCTTGGAAGGCTGATGTTCTACCATTGAACCACACCCGCATGCGGATATCTTCTAAGTCGGGGTGACAGGATTCGAACCTGCGACCCCCTGGTCCCAAACCAGGTGCTCTAGCCAAACTGAGCCACACCCCGATATAACTTCTCGCGATTGTTACCTCGCTCGCGAACAATAGAGAGTATATAGTAGTTTAGCTCCTTTGTCAACGTTTTTTTGCATTTTAAATTGTCTAACTTTAGCAAAAAATATCTACAATTGTCGCAATAGCCCCATCAGCCACTAAAGCTGTACCCCGCGATAAATCCTAGTTAATCCAATCTTGTGTTTTTGAAAGAATATACTCAGTCCATTTATCAAAGCCCTGACCTGTTTTGGCTGATACAAAGAACACCTTTGCACTTTTATTCAATGCGTGAATACGTTCTTCTACAGCCTTAGTATCAAAGTCCTCAAAGATTTCTAAGGCATCGCATTTGTTAATGAGTACGATGTCGCATTTTGTAAAAATAAGAGGATATTTTAGCGGTTTATCATCGCCTTCTGGTACAGAGAGAATAACAACATTTTCACAGGCTCCTGTATCGAATTCTGCTGGACAAACCAGATTTCCAACATTCTCAAGAAATACAAGGTCTAAATCAGTAGATTCCATTTCACGTAGGCTTTGTCTAGTCATTTCAGCATCAAGATGACACATGCCACCTGTATGAACCTGAATAGCTTTTGCTCCAGTAGCGGCAATTGTAGCGGCATCTACATCAGAATCTATATCGGCCTCAATTACACCTATTTTCAAGGCATCTGATAATCGTGATATTGTCTCACAAAGTGTAGTTGTCTTGCCTGCACCAGGAGAAGACATGATATTGATAAGAAAGGTTTTCTGAGCCTTTAATTCACCGCGAAGCTTGTTTGCATCGGCATCATTATCCTCTAAAATTGTTTTTTTTACATCTATTATCTTGTACTCTGACATTTTTCCTCCAAAAAAATGTGTGTACCTATCGTAGCACATGGCAGATAAATACACACATTAATATTATTGATTACATCTCTGCTTTAAATTTGTCAGTACCAGGAAGTGGATACTTGTCTGTAATTGTCTTGATGATTGCACGAGCCTTCTCAACTCCTGCCTCGCCCTCTTTGATTACAGTAGCAATTGCCTCAGCAACCTGATCAAAGTCAGCCTCATTAAGACCTCTAGTTGTAGCAGCAGGTGTTCCAAGACGGATACCTGATGTAACGAATGGTGACTTAGGGTCGTTAGGAATTGTGTTTTTGTTGGCTGTGATATGCGCATCATCAAGAAGCTTCTCAACAACCTTTCCTGTAAGCTCAAATGGAGTAAGATCAACAAGCATTAAGTGATTGTCAGTACCACCTGATACAATCTTGATACCTCTGTCCTGAAGACCCTTGCAAAGAGCCTGAGCATTCTTAACAACCTGCTTACCATACTCTTTGAATTCTGGCTGTAAAGCTTCCTTAAAGCAGATTGCCTTACCAGCGATAACGTGCATAAGTGGACCACCCTGAATACCTGGGAAAACAGCCTTGTTGAAATTATATTTTTCTGCTGCGGCTGCTGTAGCCATAATCATACCACCACGAGGTCCTCTAAGAGTCTTGTGAGTAGTTGTTGTAACGATATCTGCATATGGAACAGGACTTTCATGTACACCTGCTGCAACAAGACCTGCAATATGTGCCATATCTACGAACATAACTGCTCCAACCTTGTCACAGATTTCTCTAAATCTCTTGAAATCAATCTTACGGCAATATGCTGAAGCACCTGCGATAATCATCTTTGGCTGGCACTCAACAGCAATTCTTTCAACTTCATCATAATCAATGACACCATCATCATTTACACCATAAGGTACTACATTGAAATATGTACCAGAAAAGTTTGCTGGTGAACCATGTGATAAATGTCCGCCGTGATCTAAGTTCATACCCATGTATGTGTCGCCTGGCTTAAGTACTGCGAACTGAACAGCCATATTAGCCTGTGCGCCAGAATGTGGCTGAACATTTACATATTCACAACCAAATAACTCCTTAGCACGCTCACGAGCTAATTCCTCTACTACATCGACACATGTACATCCACCATAGTATCTCTTTGCTGGATATCCCTCTGCATACTTGTTTGTAAGAACAGAACCCATAGCTGACACAACAGCCTCAGAGGTCCAGTTTTCTGATGCAATAAGCTCGATGTGCTCAGACTGACGATTAAACTCATCGACAATTGCTGAAGCGATTTCTGGATCAGTGTTTTTAATGTCTTTTAATGTGTACATTACTTCTTCCTTTCTAAAAAACAAAACTATAAATATTTAACTTCAAACTCATCTGATTTCAGAGGTTTGTCAAATAAGTATCCTTGTGCAACGTTGACGAAGAACTTTGAAATTACCATAAGCTGTTCTTCTTGCTCAACACCCTCAACGCAGACATCCATATGAAGCGACTCAGCAAGCTCTGCTACAGTCTTTACAAATGTCTCTGAAAAATTGTTAGCACTCATATCCTGAACAAATGCTTTATCGATTTTGATAGTATCTATCGGCATCGAACGAATATGATTCAAAGATGAATAACCTGTACCAAAATCATCTAACGCAACACGGCATTTTAAATCTCTTAACTCACTAAGAATCTTTACCATCCTATCCATGTCATTTATCGCAAGTGATTCTGTAACCTCAAGTGTAAGATTATGAGGATCAAGGCCTGTCTCATCCAAGGCTCTCTTTACTATAGATACAATATCTGTCTGCGTCAACTGTACAACAGAAAGATTTACATTTACTTTAAATTCCGGATGGCCAAAATCATTCCAATGCTTACAACGATGACAAGCTTCAAACAAAATGTGCTCACCAATCGGAATAATAAGCCCCAAATACTCGGCAAGCGGAATAAATTTATCTGGTACTACAAAACCAAGCTCTGCAGAGTTCCATCTTGCCAGTGCCTCAGCTCCACAACAAACTGCTTCGCCATTTTGAATAGCGACAATCGGCTGATAATAAACCTCGAACTCATAGCAATTATCAACAACCGCCTTTCGCATGGCTTTTTCCATACCGATTCTTTCATTGGCAAAATTGTCAGTATTCTGATCAAAGTACTCAAAACGATTCTTTCCTTTGTTTTTCGCTTCATGAAGTGCCATATTGAGTCTGGTAAGAATACTTGATGCATCTGGTGCATCCTGAGGAACCCTAACCGCTCCCATACTCATCGTACAGTAAAATTCCTGGTCCGAAATAGTCCATGGATTATCAAAAAGAGTCTGTACCCTCTTTATAATCAATTCAAGCTTCTCGTACTTTTCATGGTCGACAATAATTGCAAACTCGTCTCCACCAACACGATAGCAATGACCTGTAATAAGTGAAATATTATTTATCGCATGCGCAATATATTTCAAAAGCAAATCACCATTCTCATGTCCAAGACCTTCGTTGATATTAGTAAAATCATCAAGGTCTATCATAAGTACTGCAAAGGCCTTGCCTGTACTGATAGAAAAATGAAATTCTGCTTCGATATCACGCTCACAACGCTGACGATTATATAATCCAGTAAGCAAATCCTCAGCAGCCTGCTTCTCAACCTGCTTCTGGTAGTTCTTTAACTCAGTGATATCATAAAACGTAGTAAGACGAACCTGTCTGCCATCCACCCAGTTGATAGTTGAAAAAGTTACATCATACCATCTTCCTGTAGCGTTTGCTGCAAACCCCTTTAGTTCTGCCAAGGTCTCGTCATAATCAAAAATCACCTCATCAACAGCAAGTCTGTCTATCTCATTTTCAAACATCTTTGAAAATGTATCATTTGTATAGAGATTCTCTCTTTGGTCGACATCTGTAACTGCAACACCACAACCAGTACTTTGCAAAATTGATTCAAGTGCTGCATATGAGCTTGCTAAAGAATTTTTAGTAATTCTTTTTAATAAAATAGAAGAAATAACCTTTTTAACATCATTAGCAAACCTAAGATCATCAACCGCCCACTTTTTCTCTTCTCCAATAGACCAAAAGCAGATATACATCCCCGGTGAAGTATTTACCCATATCGGTAAGAAAATACCTGCTTTGATATTGTGAGATTTGAAAAATTTATCAAAATCATTTGGTAATACTGCATCAGATGAAATCGTATATGGCTTTCCATTAATAAAAGGAAAATGCGATTTGCTAATCTGCTGCATTGAATCCATAAGTGGCGAAACATCATCATCACACCACTCTGTAATCATGCTGACATATGCTGCATCAGGTGATAATTGAAGGATGCTCGCTTGTGAACAATTAAGATACTTTCCAGCATTTGCAAGCACATCATATGAAATCTTTGTAAACTCATTCTCTGACTCCATCTCGCTGAGAATTTCAGTAAGAATCTCATTCTTAGCAAGGCGATGCTTCATATCTAGGCAATCCTTTTTCAAGACATCAATCTGTGAAAAGGTCTTGGCAAATTCAATCCTATTATCAATAAAATGACATGTAAACTGCTCTAGCATAAGAATAGCTTTTTCAAAGGCAGCAACAGAAGTACGCATCACCTCTGCAGGAACATACATATCTTCTGTAAGCTTGTCCTGATCAATACCCATGCATAACCAAACGCCGATAAATTTGCCCAACTCATCACGAATAGCCACGCCTCGATACATCAAATAATCATCAGTACCAAAACGCTCGATAATATTCTCTGCATCGCCATCGACAAAGGAATCCATGATTTCTTTGCGAAGCTGCATCGAAAAGTTCTCATTAGCAAAATCCTCCTCAAGCTGACTGCCTGAGAAGGATGTAATATTGCCATGAGCTTTACTAACGCAGATGGTATAGATGTTCAAAGCTTTGCAAAACGAATCCTGTAATGCCTGAATATCACCACTATTTAGTTCAACATTTTTTAGTCGACTACCTGAGTCCATCCGTATTTATCCTCGAGTTTTCCCCACTGAATACCAGTAAGTGTATCGTATAATTTTTGTGTAAGTTCGCCTGTCTGACCGCCATTGATCTGTGCAACCTCGTCCTTGTAACGAAGCTCACCAACAGGAGAAATTACTGCTGCTGTACCTGTACCGAAAACTTCCTCGAGCTTTCCTGCACGAGCAGCTGCCATAAGATCATCAATTGCAAGACGCTCTTCTCTAACTGTGTAACCCCAGTCTCTAAGAAGATGAATCATTGAATCACGTGTAATACCTGGAAGAACTGTTCCCTCGATAGGTGCTGTCCAAATCTCACCATCAATCTTGAACATGATGTTCATAGTACCAACTTCTTCAACGTACTTTCTCTCATTACCATCAAGCCACAATACCTGGGAATATCCCATCTTCTCAGCCTTAACCTGACCAGCGATTGAACCAGCGTAGTTACCACCACACTTTGTGAAACCTGTACCACCGGCTACCGCACGAACAAGCTCATCCTCAACAAGAATCTTGACTGGTGCAAGACCTGTCTTGTAGTAAGCACCAACTGGACAACAAAGAACCATGAACTTGTAGCTGCTTGCCATGTGAACACCAAGTGCTGACTCTGTAGCAAACATAAATGGTCTAATATATAAAGAAGTGTTTGGCTCGGATGGAACCCACTCCTCTTCTACCTTAACAAGTGCCTTGACAGCCTCTACGAAATCCTCAACAGGGAAACCTGGCATGCAAAGTCTCTCATTTGAGTTAATCATACGCTTTGCATTCATCTCTGGTCTGAAAAGCTGAATCTGACCATCTTCACGACGATATGCTTTCATACCTTCGAATGTCTCCTGTGCATAATGAAGAGTCATACAAGCTGGATCTAACATAATTGGTCCCTCTGGTACGATTCTTGCATCGTGCCAACCAATCTCTCTATCCCAATCACAAACAAACATATAGTCTGTCATGTACTTTCCGAATCCAAGGTTCTTCTGATCTGGCTTTTCCTTTAATACGTCTCTCTTTTCAAATTTGATATCCATAACTTCCTCCAAAAGCTATAAAAGCTTTTATTCTAACGACAACACGCTAGTGTTAATTATCGTACTTTTTTTTGCCTATGTCAACGTACTTTAACACTTTTGTCTACTAAATTATTTCCCATATGATTAATTCATAAAAAGTGAAATAGCTGTGAATTTTCCGTTATCTTAAACATTTTGTTTTTCAGTAATGCTATACTAAGCTTAGGGTAGTATAAAGGGGAAAAAATATGAATATTTACATGCAAATTTGTGGACTAATAATCGTCCTTCTGCTCTTGTTATTCTATAAAAGAAAACCCCACATGGGCTTAAAATCTGAGAGCAGATTTAAAACGCTTTTATATACTGTAACCATTAGTATGATTCTAGATATTTCATCCAGAGTCGTATTTTTGACGCCACTTGCTAAGCATCAATTAATACCGGATATTATCTGCAGATGCTATCTGGTTTCATTGTGTTTAACATCCCTATTTGCATTGAATTACACTATTACAGATATCTATGACTCAAAAGGAATAACAGATACACGAATCAGGAAGTATATCTATCGCATTCTGTTTTTTATCTTTTGCGCAGCAATATTCTTCCTGCCACTTAATCATGAGCACACAGATACCGTTTACTATGTGACAGGTCCTGCCGCAATATTTACATTTTGCAATGCTTCTCTTGTTATTTTATCTGTATTATCAGAAGTGGTTATTCATCGTGATATGATAAAGAAAAAGCGTCGCACTGCTATCACTGCCTGGCTTGTCCTTTGGCTTATTTCCGCAACTATCCAGTTTTTTAATCCACAGCTTTCGATTATCAGTTTTAGTTCGTGCATTGGCGTACTCATCATTTTCTTTGAAATTGAAAATCCTGAAGCTGCATTATCAAGACGTACAGGACATTTCAGTTCCGCTGTAATCAGAGATTACTTCGATTACCTATATGTAAATAAAATCAACGTTTCACTTACCATGATTTCTTTCAATACTATCGGCGATTCAACACAGGATTCCGAAAACATCCGAAAAGAAATCAATACCTTATCCGATTACTTATTTTCAATTCCAAAGGCAAAAATCTTTGATACGGCTGAAGGTTATTTTATTCTCGTATACAAAACACCTGAGGAAAACGAAAATGGTATAAAACTAATTAAACAGTACTTTCGCGAATCAAGCACTCTGCAGAGTCGTTCGTATGCAATCAATTTACTTAATCCATTTTTTACAATAGTTTCTGATTACAACATTGCGACAAACTCCGACGAGCTGCTTTCAATTATTTCAGAAAATACACCAGCAAGTAATCATGCCACTCCATTTGGAGAAATCCACGTAAATGAAGAAACAATCACTTCCCTACGTGAAAAGAAGCGCCGTGAGGATATGGTTATTGCTGCTATGGAAGATGACAGAATCGAAGTATTCTATCAGCCCATCTACAATGTTAAAACTGGCAAATTTGCATCTGCCGAGGCGTTGGTGCGTATTCGACTTCAAAACGGTACCCTGGTCTACCCAAATGATTTTATCCCAATCATTGAAGAATCCGGTCGAATCATTCCTCTTTCAAATGCAATTTACAAAAAAGCATTTTCGTTTATGAAAAACTACCATTTAGAAAGACTTGGCATAGATTATATTGAATTAAATCTATCAGTAAAGCATGGAAATACTTCACTTTTTGCTTCACAGTTTAATTCGCTTTTAGAGCAGTTTTCAATTCCTGCGAATATGATTAACCTTGAAATCACAGAGACAAGTGCTTTGAATAATAAAGAAAATATGCTTACAAATATGAAACAGCTTTCACAATGCGGCATAACCTTTTCACTTGATGATTTCGGCAGTGGTTCATCAAACCTCAATTATATAATTGATATGCCAATATCTACGGTAAAAGTCGACAAATCGCTCACCGATGCATATTTCAAATCCGATAAAGCAAATGCGATACTCAAAGCAGTCGTAAACATGACTCATTCTATCGGAATCAGAATGGTTGCAGAAGGTGTTGAGACAAAGGAGCAGCTTACTGAAATGACATCATTGGGCATCGACTATATTCAAGGTTATTACTTTGCAAAACCTCTTTGTGAAAGAGAATTTTTAGCATTTTTGCAGAAAAATAATTTATAGTAATTCACATAAATTTACTAACAATATTTTAGTTAATATTCTGTAACTATTAATCAGTACATACCAAATAAGGAGAATCATTATGCATACTTTTCAACCATATCCAACAGACCTGCTTGATTTTAATCCATGGCAGAAAATTTCTGAAGAATGGTTTGCAGTCACAACAGAATGCGACGGAAAAGCAAACGCAATGACTGCAAGCTGGGGAACAGTCGGAACTCTCTGGGGTAAAAAAATAGTCACAATCTTTATCCGTGAATCTCGCTACACCAAAGAGCTTCTCGACAAAACTGACACCTTTTCATGCTGTTTTTTTGACCCAGCCGACAAGCACTCAAAATCCACACTTAAATTTCTTGCCTCTGTCAGCGGTCGTCAGGAGGACAAGCTCAAAGAATGGCATCTTGATATCAATCACGTAAACGACATCGCCTTTATCGATCAGGCATGTTTTGCTATTCTTTGCAAAAAAATGGCAAAGGTTGAACTTAACGAATCAACCTTTATTGACCCATCTATCCTCCCAGACTGGTACAAGGATGGAGATTTCCACACCATGTACGTAGGTGAAATTGTAGAAGTACTTGCAAGATAAGAAATACAACTCAATGTTTTATTGCTATAAAACAGCATAGCGTGGCTACACATCATTTTTAAGATTATTATTTTGACTTTGATGAAAAAGAATCTTAAAATGAAGATATATAAATACTTAAGGGGGACAAGGCTATGTATCCTATTATTACAATTAGCAGACAATTTGGTAGTGGCGGACATTCAATAGGAGAAGCTGTTGCCAAGAAGCTTGATATTCCATTTTATGATGGCGAAATTGTAAATCGAGTAGCTATCGAAAGCGGATATGCAAAGGAACTCATTGAAACACAGGGTGAATATACATCATCTACTGCAATGTGGTTTGATATTTCATCAGCAGGCTCAGTATATTTTCAGTCACCTCAGGATGAAATTTTTATTGCACAGAAAAAGGTAATTCTTGAATGTGCCGAAAATGGTCCTTGCGTCATCGTAGGTCGTTGTGCAGACTATATTTTACAGAAAGCTGGCATTCGTTGCATGAATGTAATGATTCACGCAGATATGGAGCACAGAAAGCAACGTATCATGGAGCGTTACGAAAAAATCGAAAACGTATCTATAGAAAAACGTCTTGCCAAGAAAGATAAACAACGTAAAACTTATTACAAATATTACACTGACAAGAATTGGGGCGATTTCAACGGCTATGACCTCATTCTCGACAGTGGCACTCTCGGCGAAGAGATTTGTGTAAATACAATCTGCTCTCTCGCAGAGACTTATCCAGAATAAAATCGAGTTGATGTGAAGCTTCTACTCGTTTATAAGAAGACCCTTTTATCACCTAATCAATTTATTCAAGTATATGATCAATACCTTGCGCAAGGATTGATACCACATGCTCATCTGCCAAAGAATAGATAATTGATTTGCCTTCGCGCCGAGTTTTTACCAGCTTACTCTGACGAAGAATTTTCAACTGATGTGATATTGCTGATTGAGTCATATTAAGTGACTGCGTCAGAGAAAATACGCACATCTCACTCTCAAAAAGAGCAAAAAGGATTTTGATTCTGGTCGAATCTCCAAAAATTTTAAACAAGTCAGCTAAATCCAAAAGTACATCCTCCTGAGGCATCCCCTCTATAGTTGACCTGATTATCTTTTCATGTTCTGTCACGGAATGACATTGTTTATTAGTTAAATCTTTTTTTGTATCCATGTAGTCACCTCATCACTTAGCCTTAAGTGCTCTAATTGAATTCAAGACAGCAATTATCATGACTCCTACATCTGCAAAAATAGCTGTCCACATATTTGCAATTCCAAAGGCTCCAAGCAGCAAACAAATCACTTTTACACCAATCGCAAAATAGATATTTTCATATACAATTCGCATGCATTTTTTAGATATCTTTATTGCGTCGATTATCTTCAATGGATCATCATCCATCAAGACAACATCTGCCGCCTCTATGGCAGCGTCCTGTCCCATAGCCCCCATCGCTATTCCAATATCAGCACGTGTCAAAACAGGTGCATCATTTACACCATCACCGACAAAAGCAAGTTCCTCTGTTTCTGCCTTTTTTGCCAGCAATTCCTCAACCTTTGAAACCTTGTCCTCTGGAAGAAGTCTTGCATAAAACTTTTCAATACCAAGCTCTTTTGAAAAAAGTGATGCAGCACCTTCAGCATCACCAGTGAGCATAATTACCTCATTGATTCCAAGCTTTTTCAACTGCGATATTGCATTCTTTGCTGTTGGCTTCAATCTATCAGAGACAACAATATAACCCAGATATTTTTCATCCTGTGCAATATAGCATACCAATCCAGCCTCTTTTTGCTCCACTACTGAAACACCATTATTTTGCATCAGTCGAATATTACCTACGTATATTTTTTTATCACCAACAATTGAAACTATCCCTTGACCAGGTATTTCTGTAAGCTCAGGAATCATTGAACCAGCAAACAATTCCCCCTTATCAAGCTTGCAATTTAAATCCGTTCTCCTTACACCATTTTCTTTTTGAGGCGCAACATTTGACACATAAAAATCAAGAATACTTTTTGCAATCGGATGATTTGAATTTTGCTCAGCCATTGCAGCAAGCCCTATCAAAGAAAGCACCTCTTCTGATTCAAAGGTAGTATACACCTTTTTTTCTGATTCCAAATAAACCTTTGTAACAGTGAATACGCCCTCTGTCAAAGTGCCCGTCTTGTCAGTAACCAGATATTTTATATTTGAAAGTCGCTCCAGATAATTTGAGCCCTTAATCAGCACACCAGCCTTCCCAGCGCCACCAATACCTGCAAAAAATGCAAGAGGAATACTAATTACAAGTGCACAAGGGCAGCTTATTACCAAAAATGTAAGTGCGCGATACAACCACTTTGCAAGCTCAAATTTTCCCTCAAAAGCAAAAACAACTACCGTAGGAAAAACCGCAAGCGCCAATGCTAGAGCACACACTGTCGGCGTATATACACGTGCAAATCGTGAAATAAAGTTTTCCTTTGTAGACTTTTTAGAGGTCGCATTTTCAACCAAATCTAATATCCTGGATACAGTAGATTCCCCAAATTCCTTTGTCGTAGTCGCTGTTAATATTCCCGAAAGATTAATACAGCCTGATATTAATTCATCACCTATAGAAACTCTACGTGGCACACTTTCACCAGTCAATGCTGCTGTATCAAGAGTTGAAACTCCATCTACTACTATGCTATCAATAGGAATACGCTCTCCCGGTTTAATCAGAATTTGCTGTCCAATCTGCACCTCATCAGGATCCACCTTCACATATTCACCAGCCTGCAAAACATTGGCATAATCAGGGCGAATATCCATAAGCCCCGCTATATTCTTTCGAGATTTAGCAACTGCACAAGACTGAAACAACTCGCCAATCTGATAAAAGAGCATAACAGCCACACCCTCATAATACTCGCCCAAAATCATAGCACCTATAGTTGCTACAGCCATAAGCAAATTCTCATCAAAAGGCTGCCTATTAACAATTCCCTTAAACGCCTTTTTCAAAATATCATAGCCTATAATTAAATATGTAATTATCGACAATCCTATTTGTATATATAAATTAAAAACTTCTTCTGTCACCTTAATGAAAACAATCAAGATTACAGCAATTATTATTCTAACGAGTACCTTTTTCTGTTTCTTTGTCATAATTAAAAACTCTATCTCACAATCATCTTCGTATTTCTTTTACAACTACAACTCACAGCTCTTGTGGTCTTCTATTATTAAAATTCTATCTCGCAATCGTCTTCAACAGCCTTGCAGTTCTTC
Organism: Pseudobutyrivibrio sp.; assembly: GCA_045617805.1. Taxonomy (GTDB): domain Bacteria; phylum Bacillota; class Clostridia; order Lachnospirales; family Lachnospiraceae; genus Pseudobutyrivibrio. Next base: position 3,643 of record JAZLJM010000109.1, on the reverse strand, counting down.
AACACATTTTTCATAACAGTCTTTACATCAGCACCATCCTCGAATTCCACTATCATCTTAAGTGCCATAAAATTAACCACCGCAGACTTCACTCCCTCAGTCTTGTTCGCAGCCTCCTCCATCTTATTTGCACAATTTGCACAATCAACTTCAATACTATATGTCTTTTTCATAATAACCTCCTTTATATGAATACTTGTTCATATGTTCACTATACTCCCTCAACTTATAATTGTCAACTCTAGCTTTATTCTTCTTATGGTTTATTTTTAATTCTATCTCATAGTTAATTCATGATTTCATTTTATAAAATAATTTACAGTATTCGCGTCATCAACCGATTCTGTAAATCTTCATCCTCCTCAGCTCATCCTACAAAAGACAAAATTTACAATTTCCCACTTCTTTTCAATTTCTGTAAATTTTTTCAACAAAATTATTTACAGTTTTCACGTCATCAACCGATTCTGTAAATCTTCATATTCCACGCCTCTACCAACTAAATATCAACTTTTCAGCTTCCTTAACCAGCAAACAATCCTACACTTGCAAAAATGTAAAACCACGCCTTCTACAATAGTTCTAAATTTCCTTTTAGAACGGACTACTCTATATATTTCTTAGAATCCCTAAAGTTTATAGCTCGCACCATACAAACTCTTATTTTTGCTCTAAAGTGAGCTTAGAAAATTCAAAAAGTCCTTTGCTAGTTTTTCACATCCGCTGTCATGGACAGCAACAGAAGGTTGAGTAGGCACATGATGTAACTTCTCAACCGGCGAAAAACTTGCAAAGGACTTTTTTGAATTTTCTTATTAAACAATATAATCGAAAATATGAATGTGAATAGTGCAAGCCACAAGCTTTGGACATTCCCCCACAATCCACAAAGCTGTTCGCCGCCAAAAGGAAACATACAACAATTGTCGAAGCCAGGGATATACTCTACTTTTTATCGTAGAACATTATACAGTCGCCACCACGGTCTTTGGCTTTATACAGGGCTACATTTGCATTATTCATAAGTGACGCATTATAGCCAGAGATATCTGTAAAGGCAACACCGGCAGATACTGTAATATCCGAAGTTGAATCAGAGGTCTGAATTCTGTAATGAAGCTTTGAAAATTCTTCTTCAATGTAGGATTTAGATTCTGATGTAACGTCAAAAATAAAGATTGCAAATAAACCTTCCTCAAGTTCAAAAATATCATCTTTATTTTTTGCAAGCATACAAATCATATTGTATAGCTCAATATTTAGAATATTGATAGAAGACTGGCTTTTAAAACGTTTTACTTCATCAAATTCATCAATTTCGATATAAATAAGAGCTGTATCTCGCATAACCTGACTGATATCATAAATGGTTTCATTGAAGCCGAAGTTATTGACTGCACCAGTTACACGTACACGTTTACCGTCGTACTTGACTGCACGTTTTGAGATATCTCGCTTTTCAAACATATTGTTATAGGTTTGCGCCAGCTTTTGAATTTCTACTGCACCACGCATCGGCATTCGAATTCCATCATTGATGCATTGTAAATATATGGAAATTGGCTTAATCACCGAATCTCCTAAAATGATAACAAAACCAAAAATTACAGCAAATAGACAAACTACAATAATAATCATTATTTCAATCATCAAAACATGTTGCTCAGAAGTAGAATCTAATTCATTTGCCAGATTTTTAGTAATCGTACTACGAAAATCATCAATACTTGTAGTAAGAATATCCTGCTGATTTAAGTATACTGATGAACATATCTCATGTCTTGCCTTTTCTTTTAGCAGCTCTGGAGACATAGACTTCTCGTACTCTGTTAATTTGCAATTTTTAATTAATGCTGGGGTTTTTGTATCATCTTCCTGATACCCATTTGCCAAAAGAACCAGTTTCATTGCATAAATTTCATGCTTTTGCAATTCCTTTGCCATCTTCATAGCGGTAACGAAATCTTCATCAGCAAGATCAATATTATTACTATTCAACACATTAACCGCATTATCCGCACGCTTTGAAGTATCTAACTCATAAAAATAATTATACACATGCGTGTAATTCTCTGTTTCAACATACTGTCTACATTCATCAGATAAATAATAAGATGAATTTCGAATATCTACTATGGCATCCACGCACATATTGTAATCTTGCGTTGCTGCTGAAACCTTATCATTTGTAGAAATAATTTCCACCACAACAATTACAATGCCAACCAAGAAAAATACCAAGAAAAACGCCGCCAATTTAGCTACTGCACTTACTGAAATTCCTTTAATATCGTTCTTTTCTTTCATACAAACCCCTCGTCTAAAATTAAATTATCAATGAAAAAAACTAAACGCCACTAAAACAATTGTTCCTAAGACAATTCTATACCAACCAAAAATCTTAAAATCATGCTTTTTGATATAGCTCATCAAAAACTTCAAAACAAAAATTGATACCACAAACGAAACCACTGTACCTGTTGCAAGAAGAACCAACTCCTGTGAAGAAAAATCAAATCCGAACTTCACAACCTTAAGCAAGCTAGCTCCGAACATAACTGGAATAGCCAAAAAGAAAGTAAACTCTGCTGCCACAGTCCTTGAAACACCAATAATAAGTGCGCCCACAATTGTCGCTCCCGAACGTGAAGTACCAGGAAAAATAGCAGCCAAAAGCTGAAAAACACCTATCAAAAGAGCTGTAGTATATGTAATTTCATTCAAACTATTTATTTTAAATTCTTTTCCCTTTTTCCAGTTTTCAACCACAATAAACGCAATACCAAAAACAATAAGTGCTATTGAAATTGAAACCGGATTATAAAAATATCTATCAAAAACATCATCAAACAAAACACCAACTGCCGCTGCCGGCAAACAAGCAATCAAAATCTTTACCCACATCAGCAAAATATCTGTTTTAACAACGCCCTTACAGCCTGTAGCTTCCCTCTCCTTCTTTGTAAAAGCAAAAGGCCAAATCTCCTTAAAAAACAAAATCACAACAGCCATTATAGCCCCAAGCTGTATGACCACATCGAACATATCAAAGAAGCCATCACTAACCCCCTTAAAAGGAATTAACTGCTCCACCAAAATCAAATGTCCCGTACTACTAATCGGCAGCCACTCCGTAACACCTTCAACAATACCATAAATCACTGCCTTCAAAATTTCTAACATGTCAATCTCCCTTTTCGCATAATAATCTAGCTTTATTGTATCATATTTCCCTTCCCGCAAAACCCTTTCCAAAAAATTTTAACAATTACACTTTTTCATATTTTCAGCACCTGCCATTTCCCCACACCCCACCACTTCTTTATGCCTCCGCAATCTAGAAACTATAATATGTTCTGGCTGGTTCTTATCGTTTTATACCCCTACACTTGCAATTGTAAAATCCGTTAAGAAATTCAGCATAGCAAGTCCCGCAGATATGAGTGTCTTATCCGCGGCTTCGACTAATTTTTAAAAATGTCCTTTTGGGGCGAACAGCTTTGTAGGTTGTGGGGAATTCCCAAATCCTGTGGCTCGTGCCATCCATACTTACATTTTTGCTCATACCGTTCACTAAGAAAATTAGACAAGTCCTTTGCAAGATTTTTCCCACCGTCTGAGAAGTTACATCGTGTGCCTGCTC
>JAZLJM010000108.1:0-13688 GCA_045617805.1 Pseudobutyrivibrio sp. | reverse complement strand
CTGTAAGCTCTGCCCTGTGCTCTTGGTCTGATTCTCTTCATTGTAGGTCCCTTGTTTGCGTAGCACTCAGCTACAACAAGATTCTTACTATCTAAGCCGTTATTGTTCTCAGCGTTTGCAATAGCAGACTTAAGTAATTTTTCTATTACACTTGAAGCGTATCTTGGATTGTACATTACGATAGCAAGTGCTGTTTCAACATCCTTACCACGAATGGCATCAAGTACGAAACAAGCCTTCTGAACTGACATTCTAGCATAAGATAACTTTGCTGAAGGTCTTGTATCTTTTACTTCGTTTCTCTCACGTTTAATTTGAGATCTATGTCCCTTTGCCATGATTAAAACTCCTTTCTGTTAATTAACGTACCTTTGACTTCTTCTCGTCCTTGCCGTGACCTCTGTAGGTTCTTGTAGCAACGAACTCACCAAGCTTATGTCCAACCATGTCTTCTGTAACATATACTGGAACATGCTTTCTTCCGTCATGTACTGCAATTGTATGTCCAACCATCTGTGGGAAGATTGTAGAACGACGTGACCATGTCTTGATAACAGACTTGTCGCCGCTTGCGTTCATAGCATCAACCTTCTTTAATAAGCTTGCATCAGCAAATGGTCCTTTTTTTAATGAACGTGCCATGTGTATCCTCCTTACTTGATTGCCTTACCATCGCGTCTTCTTACGATGAGCTTGTTAGACTGCTTGTTCTTCTTTCTTGTCTTGAGACCAAGAGCAGGCTTGCCCCAAGGTGTACATGGACCTGGACGTCCGATAGGAGCGCGGCCCTCACCACCACCGTGTGGATGGTCATTAGGGTTCATAACAGAACCACGAACTGTAGGTCTGATACCCATGTGTCTCTTACGACCAGCTTTACCAAGTTTTACGAGGTTGTGGTCACCATTTCCGATAACACCGATTGTTGCACGGCAGATGATAGGTACCATTCTCATTTCGCCTGATGGAAGACGAAGAGTTGCGTACTTACCTTCCTTAGCCATGAGCTGTGCACCGTTACCTGCTGAACGAACAAGCTGTCCGCCGCGGCCTGGATAAAGCTCGATGTTGTGGATTAATGTACCAACTGGAATCTTCTCAAGTGGTAAGCAGTTACCAACTCTAACTTCTGCGTCAGCACCATTCATAACTGTCATACCATCTGTAAGTCCTTCAGGAGCAAGGATGTAAGACTTCTGTCCATCTGCATAGCAGATAAGAGCGATGTTAGCTGTTCTGTTTGGATCGTACTCGATTCCGATAACAGTTGCTGGAATGCCATCCTTATTTCTCTTGAAATCAATAATTCTATATTTTTGTCTGTTACCGCCACCGTGATGTCTAACGGTAATCTTACCCTGATTGTTACGACCAGCCGTCTTCTTCATTGATGTAAGAAGTGACTTCTCTGGAGAATTCTTTGTAATCTCAGAAAAATCAGAACCAGTCATGTTTCTTCTAGAAGGTGTATATGGGTTGTATGTCTTAATTCCCATTTTGGTTCTCCTTTCGATTTACTCGTTTATTGTCGCGCTCGACCTGCGCATAAATTTATTTCAAAATTTCCTTCGGATTAAAGTCCTGCGAAAATCTCGATATCCTTGCTATCTGCTGTAAGCTGAACGATAGCTTTCTTTGTCTTTGCAGTCTTACCAAACTTCATGCCACGTCTCTTTGTCTTGCCATCTGCATTCATTGTATTAACTGAAGCAACCTTTGCTCCGTCAAACATCTTTTCAACTGCTTCCTTGATCATTGTCTTGTTAGCTTCTGGATGAACTAAGAATGTATACTTCTTTTCAGCCATAGCATTCATAGACTTCTCTGTAACTACAGGCTCAAGAATTACGTCATAATATTGAATATTTGCCATTATGCATATACCTCCTGAATCTGATCTACAGCAGCCTTTGTAACAACTACTGTGTTGTACTTAAGGATGTCATATACGTTGATTGTGTTTGTAAGTGCTGTCTTAACAGTAGGAACGTTCTTTGCAGACATTACTACGTTCTGATCATTAGAATCAAGAACAACAAGTGCCTTCTCAACGTTAAGGTTTGTCATAACCTTTACAAAATCCTTTGTCTTGATTGCATCGAGCTTAAGCTCGTCTACAACGATGAATTTATTCTCAGCTACTGCAGAAGTAAGTGCAGACTTAAGAGCTGCTCTCTTTTCCTTCTTGTTAAGCTTGAATGAATAATCTCTAGGTGTTGGAGCAAATACTACTCCACCATGTGTCCACTGTGGAGATCTTGTAGAACCCTGTCTTGCATGACCTGTTCCCTTCTGTCTCCAAGGTTTTCTTCCACCACCAGATACTTCAGAACGTGTCTTTGCCTTCTGTGTACCCTGACGGTTATTTGCAAGCTGCTGAACAACTGCCATATGAACTAAGTGCTCGTTAATTTCAACAGCGAAGATGTCGTCGTTAAGCTCAATATCGCCAACAACTTTACCTTCCATATTGTATACGGATACTTTAGCCATTGCTAAGTTCCTCCTTTCCTATCGTAAGATTACTTGCCTGCTTTAACTGACTCTTTAATTGTAACAAGAGACTTCTTAGGTCCTGGAACAGCACCCTTTACTAAAAGCAGATTGTTTTCAGCGTCAACACGTACAATTTCAAGATTCTGAATTGTAACTCTTGTGCCACCCATCTGACCAGGCATTCCTTTTCCCTTGAATACACGGCTAGGAGATGAACAAGCACCGTTAGAACCCTGATGTCTATGGAACTTAGAACCATGTGCCATAGGACCTCTGTGCTGACCTAATCTCTTGATAGCACCCTGGAAACCTTTACCCTTTGATGTAGCTGTTGCATCAATCTTGTCGCCAGCTTCAAAGATATCAGCCTTGATTTCCTGAGCAAGTGAGTAGCCTGCGCAATTGTCAAATCTGAACTCTCTTACAAATCTCTTTGGCTCAACACCAGCCTTAGCAAAGTGACCTGCCTCTGGCTTGTTTACGCCATTACGATGAATAATCTCTTTACGTCCGTTAGCATCTTTGTTAACACTCTTAACCTTCTTGTCAACAAAACCTACCTGAACTGCATCGTAACCATCATTCTCAACAGTCTTGATCTGTGTAACAACACATGGACCTGCTGAAAGAACAGTTACAGGAATAAGCTCGCCGCCTTCATTGAAGACCTGAGTCATTCCGACCTTTGTAGCTAAAATAGCTTTCTTCATTTTTCTTACCTCCATTTTCTACAGCGGAACGCTTCATACCCATACTTGCTGGGGTAGCGGAACCGTTCATCCTAGAACAGCATCATATAAGTGGAACAAGATAAGAAATCTCATTGCTTCTATATAAACCTTCTTGGATGTTTTCTTTGTGATGAACTCGAATTACATGTTCTTGATGCTAATCTCAACACCAGCTGGCAACTCTAATCTAGAGAATGCGTCAACAGTCTTCTGGTTTGGATTCATGACATCAATCAATCTCTTATGAGTTCTCTGCTCGAACTGCTCACGAGAGTCCTTGTACTTATGTACGGCTCTAAGAATTGTAACAACTTCCTTCTTTGTTGGAAGAGGTACAGGACCACTTACCTGTGCTCCGTTCTTCTTTACAGTTTCGATGATTTTCTTGGGAGATGAATCTACTAACTCATGGTCATATGCCTTAAGTGTGATTCGCATAACTTGATTTGCCATAAAAAAAGTCTCCTCCTTTTTCGTTTTTCTTTCTTGAAAAAGCGAACAAGTGGCGACTGTACACTTACCCGTGTGTTTCCTATTTGACCAAGCAAATAAAAATTCTCACACGTCGTTTCTGCAATGAATGCAGACGGTTTTAAGTTATACAGTGACTTGTCGTCAGTTTCCTAACTTGACATTCGCTCCACGGAAAACCAATCCTGCAACGTCCGGATTGCAACCTCACGCTTCATAGCTATCATGTCACAGCAAGTAATAATATACACGAGTAATGGGTAATTGACAAGAAAAAGTGAAAAAATATTGTATTTTTTCCAGTACAATCTGTTTTTAGTGTTGCAATTTGACTTTTTGCTCTAAATACATAGATGGATTCGCGATTTTCTGTACAATATGCACATGCATCTTTATAATCTCTAAAAATCGCTACCACCGAAGCCAACAAAAAAGAAACACATAATGAATTCAAGTCCAGTAAATAAAAATTTTAGCACACTCATTTACAATGAGAATTCCATACTTTCCTTTTTCATATAATAAAATATTGCATATCATATAAAATGCTAGTATTTTATATATGATACATTTCGTTATATTTATACAATAGAACTACATATTATATTAACCACATATTATTATAAGTAGAAAACAGTTAGTTCAATTGATGATACTTCATTTATTTATTGTATTTTCAAACCCATAATAAAACACTTCGTCAATAAAACCATTATTAGATTTGCACGAAATGCTTTTCAATATCATCAATTGATATCATATCCAGCTTCAATCGATATCAAATATAAAAATATTTTTATATAGGAACATTTAACAATTATAGAAGGTACAAATTAAAATACCTTTATCCCACTATAGAAAGGATTCTTTATGCAAGTTGCAAACAATTGGAAAGATTATGAAATAATAGATTGCTCCTCAGGCGAGAAGCTTGAGAGATGGGGTAAGTATACTTTACTTCGTCCTGATCCTCAGGTAATTTGGAATACACCAAAGAAATCTCCTTATTATAAGAAGTTAAACGCACACTATCACAGATCAAATAAAGGTGGCGGCGAATGGGAATTCTTTGATTTACCTGAGCAATGGACAATTAGCTATCCTATCTGCGATAAAGAATTGAAATTCAATCTAAAGCCTTTCGCATTTAAGCACACTGGTCTATTTCCAGAGCAGGCTGTTAATTGGGATTGGTTTTCTTCTATTATAAGTAATGCAAAAAGACCAGTTAAGGTTCTTAATCTTTTTGCATACACTGGTGGCGCTACATTAGCTGCTGCCGCTGCAGGTGCTGCTGTTACACATGTCGATGCCAGCAAAGGAATGGTTACCTGGGCAAAAGAAAACGCCAACTCCTCAGGGCTTTCAGAAGCCCCTATCAGATGGCTCGTCGACGACTGTCGTAAATTTGTTGAAAGAGAAATACGTCGTGGAAACAAGTACGACGGAATTATTATGGATCCACCTTCTTATGGAAGAGGCTCCAAAAATGAAATTTGGAAGATTGAAGATGATATTTTCCCATTCATCGAATTGTGCGAGCAAATTCTTTCTGATGACGCACTATTCTTCCTGGTAAACTCATACACAACTGGACTCCAGCCAGCAGTTTTAAACTATATGATTTCAACTGCTCTTTTGAAAAAGCATCCTGGAACTGTCACGGCTGATGAAATCGGATTACCTGTAACAGAGTCAGGACTTGTCCTTCCATGTGGAGCAAGTGGACGTTGGGTATCCACAAAATAATACTTTAGTTTTTCTCAGAATCAAAGATTTTTTCAAGAGCAGAGAAAATCTTTGACTGCATAGGTGGTTTTACAAAATAACCAGCCGGCTTTAAGCCTAGAACCGCATCTACATGTTCTTTATCTGCAATGCCAGTTAAAAAGATTACTGGAACATCACTGTAATCTTTTTCGGCACGAATCATTTCCAAGGTTTGTTTGCCGTCAACAACTGGCATTTCATAATCAAGAATAATCAAATCAGGTGCATCCTGTCCCATTATCTTCATACATTGAGCAGCAGATGTTGCAAGAGATACTCTGTATTTTTCCTGCAACATATTGCGCATATTACGAAGCAAAACAGGATTGTCATCAACAACAATGATATGTCTTTTTTCATTCTCATGAACATCACGAAGAATGACATCTGTGTCCATGTTTAATTCCTTACAGATTGCACGAATCACATTCTCACGTGTAGGCTCCTCGATATTTTTACACTGCCCAGAATAATAATATGAAACAAAAAGCTGACGCTGAATAGCATTTCCCATAGTAATGACAGGAAGCAACGGATTATAATCAGCAATTGCAGAAAAAATCGGTTCGTGTAATTCATTAAACTGCTCGATATTAATCAGTATCAACTCGGGAGTATACATTTTAAGCATACTCTTTACGATTTTGATATTGTTAGTACAAAGCTGGGTATCAAAATGAACCTCCAAAAAGGAATTCAAATCTGAAATCGACTCATTAAATTCTCCAATTATTAGAATCTTTCTCATGTTAATTTACTCCTAAATGATAAATATTATTGTAACGACAACTGCTGCAAAGAATCAATATCCTTCAAAACCTCATCAGTCTCCAAATTTAACATATGCTTGCCTAATATGTCTATCTGTTTTTGCAAATCATCACTATATGAATACGCATTTATCTGGCGCATAATATCATCTGCCTGGTCAATATTTGAAATCATAATTGCCATCTTTAGCATCTCTAACAATGCGCAAAGTTCATCTAAGTCCTCAAGTAATGGTTTATCTACCTCACCCTTGATTACTGAAAGATTGGACTTCGTCTTGTCAATCTCATTAAGTAAAATTGGTGTCAGCACCTTAATAGTATCAATGTCTTCATCACGTGCTGCGTATTCACATAATCGAGCCAAAGCACCAAGTGAAACAGCACCAATAGTATTTGCCATACTCTTTAGACCATGAACCTTTATCCTGTAATCCGATGTAAGTCCCTCTGTATCTAATATATCATATAAACTCATTATTGCATCTTTTTCATAATCAATTGTATCATAAAAATCCACTGCAGATTGCAAAATCAATCCCGTTTCTGGAAGATGCATCAAAGCATAACTCCAATCAAAGCCTTCGATTTCAGGAAGCTCGACATCATTGCTACGATTTTCACGAATTATATCATTTTCATTCCGTGAATGATATTTCATAAGCTCTTCAGGCACAAAATCACGGATCATTTTTTCAAGCTGAGCTGGCACAATCGGTTTTGGCAAAAAACCATGGAAGCCCATAGAAAGATAACGTTCCTTGGCTCCAGCAACAGCATTTGCCGTAAGCGCAATAACAGGTGTGTCAATACACTTATTATCACGCATCTCATACATAAGCTTTAGTGTTTCAATACCATCAAGCTCCGGCATCATATGATCCAAAAAAATCATATCATAGTGATTTTTCTTAATCAAATTCAGACACTCATGACCACCAACTGCTTCCGTAACCTGAACCCTTGTCTCCTTAAGCAAGGAAACAAAAACCTTTCTATTCATAGCATTGTCATCAACAATAAGAAATTTTGCATCTGGCGCTTCAAAGCTACTGGTATAGTCATATGTAGAGCTCATATGATTCAATCGTTCTGCAAAATCACCAATTGGCTCACTATCAGCAATTTGCTGTGTCAATACAAAAGAAAATACTGAGCCTTTACCATACTCACTCTCAACCTTTAAATTACTATCCATCATCTTGAGAAGATTTCTGGTAATAGTCATACCAAGACCTGCACCTTCGATATTTCTATTTCGAGAAACCTCTATACGTTCAAAGGATTCAAATAATCTCTTCATATCCTCTTGACGAATACCGATTCCAGTATCTCTTACCGAAAAATCAAGATCAACTGTGCCATCAAGATTTCTCGATGAATTAATCGTAATTGTAATTGAACCCTCGTGAGTATACTTTACAGCATTTGTAATAATATTCGTGATAATTTGCTTTATTCGAACATCATCACCAATCATATGCGATGGGATTGCACTGTCTACATCATAAAGAAGCTTTATTCCCTTATCTATCGCCTTAAGCTGCGCACCATTTAAAACATCATGCATCAAGCTCATAAAATCATATTCGCCCTCAATGATATTCATCTTACCCGATTCAATTTTTGTAATGTCCAAAATATCATTAATTAGGGTAAGAAGAGTATTTGATGCAGATTTGATATCAAGAGCATAGCCTTCAACCTGCTTTTGAGATGTCTCTCTAAGAATCATCTCATCCATTCCCAAAATCGTATTAATCGGAGTTCGAATTTCATGAGACATATTTGCCAAGAAATTGCTTTTTGCCTCCGTCGCACTTTGTGCTATACGCTCAGCTCTTTTAGCAGCAAGAGTTTTTTCCAAAAGATCATCATTATTCACCTGTGCAAGTGAATAAAGATTACTATAAGCACGAAGCTGGAATCTGATAATCGCACCAAGGCCAAGTGTTGTGATTACAAGAGACTGAATTACATCTACATATATCATCATCTCATTATCTTGAACAACCACATATTCAGGATGATAATAAGCTACGATATAACAACCTAAAATGATTGCTAAATCAGTCAGTAGCATAAAAAAGAAATCCATGCCATCTAATAGCATAAAAATAAAAAGTGTACCCATCGAAAACCAGCACACCATACCACTATTTATGCCGCCTCCTGTAAAAAACATTACCGGAAACAGAACAATAAAAACAACAAAACAAATGCATATTGTTGCTACACGAAGCTGCTTTCTGTAGTTTGCCACATAGATGCAACCTAAATCTACACAGGTTGCAAAAATCACTGCTAAATATTTTATCAATGGAGCGTGCACAACAATATTTGCCGGTATCGCTATAATTCCTCCAAAAAAACCAACTATTGTGGTTATATTAAAAAGAATCAGCTCCATCGGAAGCTCCTGGCTGAAATACTTAGCCAAAATCGCCTTTATTTTTTTCATTTATACTCCGCCTTATATAATATCTTTTAGACATCTTATTAATCATTATATCTATATAAGATATTTTAAATATTTTCTATCTGCCAATCAATCTCTTCTATATTATTTTTTCTCAAAAATTCATTTGTCTGAACAAAATGATTGCAACCAAAAAAACCTCGATACGCAGACAGAGGACTTGGATGCGGTGCTTTTAAAATAAGATGCTTAGGATTATTTAGTTTCTTACATTTCTTAGCAGCAGGTGAACCCCAAAGTAAAAATACAATAGGTCGGTCCTGTTCATTTAAAACATCTATTACCGCATCAGTAAATTGTTCCCAGCCAAATCTCTGATGTGAAGCAGCCTCATGTGCGCGAACTGTCAAAACATTGTTCAGCATAAGCACTCCCTGCTTCGCCCATTTTTCCAAATACCCATTATTAGGAATAAAACATCCAAGCTCATCAGCAAGCTCTTTATATATATTTACAAGAGATGGCGGTGTCTTAATCCCTGGCTTGACAGAAAAGCATAAGCCGTGAGCCTGATTTGGCTCATGATATGGATCCTGTCCAATAATAACCACCTTGACCTTATCTAGCGGCGTAAGAGAAAAAGCATTAAAAATCTCATTTCTCGGTGGATAGACTGTAGCAGACGCATACTCAGCATCTACTTTCTTTTCAAGCTCTGAAAAATACGCCTTTTCAAATTCTGCCCCAAGGGCATTTTCCCAATCCTTAGAAATAGTAATCATTTAACCTCTATTATCTACAAACAAAATATAGTTCGCTCAAATTATGAATTAATCCAATCATCAAGTGGCAACCACAAATTTCTTGCTTTTAATTCCTCTTCTATAATATCAAGTGTCTTCTCACTATCGGCAGAAATCGTGTGATAGTGATAACCACTTGTTGCACTGCTTAATGATTTTGATTTTCCACTTTTTATTGCTTCAATGTATTTAAGTGCATCGCGGCGAGAACGGATATTGAGTGGCGCTTCAATACGATTGTAAAATCTATGATTCACAATAATATTCTCTACATTGCCACCACAATCAACAATAGCGAAAAGCTCATCCTCAATCTGACTCTCTGTATGAACAGATTTCACTATACGCTCGTATCTAACTCCTGTTGATACAGTATAACCACGATTTGTGGAAACAATATCCACACCCTGGGCGCGGATAAGAGCAATATCCTGAACAACCACCTGTCTGGAAACATTTAGTTGCTTTGCTAAGCTAGTACCCGAAACAGGCTCTCCAGAATTTCGAACTATTTCAATTATTTTTCTTATTCTGGCTTCTTTCTCCATACTTACTCCTATACTGTGTGAAGATTTTTCATAGAAATATCCATGATAGGTGCAGAATGAGTCAAAGCACCACTTGATACAAAATCAACACCCGAATCAATAATATTTGCAATATTTTCTTTTGTAACATTTCCTGAGCATTCTGTCTGAGCACGACCATCGATAAGCTTTACAGCCTCTTTCATAGTAGCTACATCCATATTATCAAGCATAATGATATCTGCACCAGCCTCAACAGCTTCCTTTACCTGCTCCAAGCTCTCTGTTTCAATTTCAATTTTTCTAACAAAAGGAGCATATGCCTTTGCCATCTCAATTGCCTTTGTAATTGAGCCTGCAGCTCCTATGTGATTGTCCTTCAACAAAATTCCATCAGAAAGATTGTATCTGTGATTTTGTCCACCACCGCATTTAACAGCATACTTCTCAAAAATTCGCATATTAGGAGTAGTTTTACGTGTATCAAGAAGAGTAGTCTTGCTACCAGCAAGAAGTGAAGCCACCTCATGTGTATATGTTGCAATTCCACTCATTCGCTGCAAATAGTTCAATGCAACTCTCTCTCCAGAAAGTAGAACTCTGATATCACCCTTTACTTTTGCCATAAGCTGACCTTTTTTAACTTCCTGTCCATCCTCAACATAAGCCTCAACAATTGTCTCACTATCAAGAAGCTTGAAGGTACGCTCATATACTCCCATTCCGCAAATAATACCATCCTGCTTACAAATGAGTTCCACCTCACCTGCCTGATACTTTGGCATAACCGAATTTGTAGTAACATCCTCGCTGGAAATATCCTCACGAAGTGCCATTAAAATAAGTTCATCTGCATTAAGCTCCATTGTTATATTATTCATTGTTCTTTTTCTCCTTTTCTTTTCTACCGGCTGCTTCCTTTTCAATTTCGCTCACAACCATTGCATGATATCTATCCATCAACGTATACAAATCCTGATAATTATCTGGATCAATCAAACTAGCAAAATCCTTCGCATGCTTAAACTCTTTTGTCTCAGCAATCTGATGTGCAGCTCGCTTTGCAAAAACAAGACTCTCTAATAATGAATTACTTGCCAGACGATTCTTTCCATGAACCCCATTACAGCTAGTTTCACCAATCGCATAAAGTTGTTCCATCGTAGTCTTTGAATCACTATCCACATAAATTCCACCCATAAAATAATGCTGAGCCGGAACTACAGGAATTGGTTCAGAAAGAATATCGTACCCTGCCTCAAGACAATGCTGATATATATTAGGAAAATGATTCAAAATTTCTTCCTTTGGGATAGGTGCCAAAGAAAGCCAAACATGCTCTGTGCCTTCCTCTTCCATCTTCTTAAAAATAGCTTGAGACACAACATCTCTTGGCAACAATTCATCGACAAAACGATTACCATCTTTATCCAAAAGAATTGCACCTTCACCACGAACTGATTCTGAAATCAAAAAGCTTCGTCCTGTCTGATGAGTAAACAATGTCGTAGGGTGAATCTGAACATAATCAACATTTTCAAGCTTTACATTATGATACATAGCAAGTGCCAAAGCATCCCCTGAAATATGTCTATAATTTGTAGAATGCTCATAGACTCCACCAAGTCCCCCGCAAGCCAAAACTGTAACATCCGCTTCAATCACAGTAGGCTTTCCATCCATATCTGCCACTACAATTCCATAGCAGACATTATCCTTACAAACCCAATCAACCATTGTCGTATGTGCCATAAGCGTAACATTACTAAGCTCCTGCACTCGAGCCAAAAGCTTACTTGTAATTTCACGACCCGTAACATCAGCATGGAAAAGAATTCGATTTCTAGAATGTGCGCCCTCTTTTGTAAAAGCAAAATCACCATCCTTCATCTCGAATTCAACACCATAGCTTACCAAATCCTTGATAATCTCTTGCGATGAACGAATCATAATATCAACTGATTCCTTACGATTCTCATAGTGCCCTGCGCGCATCGTATCTTCAAAATAAGAATCATAATCATCTTCATCTCGAAGCATACAAATTCCGCCCTGCGCCAAAAATGAATCACTTCCATCCAAGGCATCCTTTGAAATCACCAAAATTTTCTTATCTCGTGGAAGACACAGCGTACAAAACAATCCAGCAGCACCCGTACCTACCACAACAACATCATATTTATTGTCCATAACTCTTCCTCATTTCTAGGAAAATTAATTAAAATATCTTAACTATAAGCACTATTCAAAACTACTTCGCCAAATCAAGCATCTTTGTAAGAGGAACCAATGACTTCTTTCGAACCTCATCCGCCACTTCAACAACACCTGTCATATTCTTTAAGCAATCTCTTACTTTTTCCAATGTGATTTTCTTCATATCAGTACAAACCTGATTTGCCGAATAGAACTTCTTATCTGGATTTTTCATACGAAGCTCATACAAAACGCCCATCTCGGTTGCCACAATAAACTCCTTTTTATCTGAAGCAGTAGCATAGTTAATTATTCCGCTTGTTGAACCAATATAATCAGCATACTGAAGAACATCCATTGTACACTCTGGATGTACCAAAACCTCTGCATCCTTATGCTTATCCTTAGCCTCAAGAATAACGCTTGCATCAAGCTGCTTATGAATAGGGCAATATCCATCATTAAAAATAAAGTTCTTATCTGGAACCTGCGATGCAATATATCTGCCCAAATTCTCATCTGGAATAAAGAAAATATTCTTATTAGGAAGTGCCTTCACAATCTTAAGAGCATTTGCAGATGTCACGCACACATCAGAATGCATCTTAAGCTCTGCCACTGAATTTATATAGCAAACAACAGCCACATCATCATATTCTGCTCTCACTGCTTCAATTTTAGCAGCCGTACACATATGCGCCATAGGACAATCAGCCGTAGCATCTGGCAAAAGCACCGTCTTCTTCGGATTCAAAATCTTTGCACTCTCGCCCATAAATTCTACTCCAGCAAAAACAATAACCTCTTCCTTTAAATCCACAGCAACCTTCGCCAAATAAAAGGAATCCCCCACATAATCAGCAATCGCCTGCACCTCATCATCCACATAGTAATGCGCAAGAATCACCGCATTCTTCTCTTTCTTTAATTGATTTATCTCATCTACCAAAGCACTCATCAAAAATCTCCTTCCAAATCTATTAAAAAAATCATACACTCTCACTACTTTTGAAATTATACGCATTATAGCACTTGTATTATCAGGTGACAAGACAGTTGTACAAATAAGTGTAAAGTAGTTTTTTAACTATACTATTGCCTATGCTGGTTGCCCCTCATCCCATCCACCCAACCAGGTACATTTTTTATGCGCTCATAAGTCTATGCACTATAATATGCTCTGGCTGCTTCTTATCGTTCCATACCCCTACACTTGCAAAGCTGTAAAATCCTAAAATTCAGCATAGCAAGTCCCGCAGATATGGCGTCTTCCCGAGGTTAGCCAAATTTTTAAAAATGTCCTTTTGGGGCGGACAGCTTCGTAGGTTGAGGGGGAATGCCAAAAGCTTGTGGACCTGGGCTGCCCTACTCTTATTTTCGCTCATACCGTTCACTAAGAAAATTCAAAAAGTCCTTTGCAAGATTTTTCCCACCGGTTGAGAAGTTACATCGTGTGCCTGCTCAACCTTCCGCTGCCGTCCATGGCAGCGGATGCGAAAAATCTA
>JAZLJM010000107.1:0-42752 GCA_045617805.1 Pseudobutyrivibrio sp. | reverse complement strand
TCATTTTATTGAAACGGATAACACAATGGAAGAAAGAAAAGCAGAGTGTTTTGCAGCATGTATGTTATTAAATGGTGTTGATAGCTATTATGCAGATCTTCCAGAAATGGATTTCATTTCGAAAATTTTCAACTGTATGGCAGCATTTCAGGCTCCATATAAAGCAGTGTTGGTCTCGCTTTATGAGATAGCAAAGCAAAGTGAAAATGAGAAGCTGCGTAATCGAATTAAGGAAGCTTTTGATTTACAGTTTGATGATTTGCCTGAAAGATTTAGAGCACTTGGCTTAGATGATAGTTTGGTTAGACCTTCCTATGTAGTTAATACTTCTTCCTTAAAGGAAAGAATAAAGAAAAGTATGGATGAGAATCCTGAACTGAATTACCACAAGGATAATGAGGAGTATTTGATGAACATTATGGCTGAAATAGCTATTATGTCGAGGAGGGGCGAATGATAGAAATAACAAAAATCACAGAAATAGGTGATAAAAGACATATCGCTCTTTTGGATACATCTTCAATTTCCTTCATGCAGGGCCTATGTATAAAAGGACTGCAGCCAGAAGTCATATTGAATGATTATGATCTGATATTAATTCCAGAGTGGGTATTAACTGAAATTAACGATGCCCCTGGAAGAGCAGACTATGTACAAAAACTAATAGACCAGGAATATCCAATATTCTGCATTGAAGAAGGCGTATATACGGATTTGGCATGCAATGAGGAGGGCAACCTCTATCAGATAGTTCGTGCATCAACAAATCAGTTGGGAAGAATAAAAAGTTATTTGCGTAAGTTTATTGAAAAAGCAGATCCACTTGATATGGGTGCATATAAAGGTTGGATTAAGAAACTGTATGATGAGTGGCCTATTCCTGGAGAAAAGTTATCAAATGGCAGGATAAGGAAGAAAAATGCTGGTGAGGTATCGATTACAATTTTAGCTGAAATCGTATCATGGTATTATCCTGAAACAAATGCATTAACCATATACTCACAAGATGGCGACACATACGAATTTCAGAGAAAAGCCGAGGCTGATTTAAGGGATGTATTTGCGACAAGAACGCCAGTGCCAGTTTCTTATAAGAGCAATGATGCTATATTATGCCAGCTTGTAAGGGATGGAAAAATTAACATCAATAACATTAGCGATTACAGAAAAGATGTACGAAGGATGACTTATAGCAAAGAGCAGGATGATCATTCAATCATTTTAGTTACAGAATTGGTGGATAACGAATTATTTGCTCAACTTGTTTTAGATAAAACAGTGCATATCATTTTTTGACGAGAGTAGGAATGAATTAATGTCAAGATATGGATGCTGATGTAGTAGAAAACTTGCTGAAGAAGTTAAAAACTCTCAACAAGATTGAGAGTTTTATTCAAGGCGATGAATATCTTAAATGGTAAGCAATTTTATATAATGACAATTTATTAAATTATAGATTTTTACATAGACCGGAACTCCTGACGAGGGCTTCGGTCTATTTTTATGTCCAACGGACAGTGCGCACTCCGCGGGCTCATATAGAACTAAAAACAAAATAACAATTAATCACAGAAGCCAGGAGCAAAGAAGCCCTGACCCCAACTATTTTATGGCGTGACTACTCCTATTGTATATATGAATGCTAAAGGCATTAAAAAGCGTCCTATGCGAGACAAGGAAAAGAGGCTTTGGACAACATCAACCATAGGAGATATGCTAAAAAATGAGATATTTCTTGGTAAGGTAATCTGGAATAAATCAAGAAGAGCTGAGGTTGGCTCCCATAAGCAAATATCATTACCACGAGAGCAATGGACTATTTTTGAAAATGCTCATGAGCCAATAGTTAGTCAGTAGCTTTTTGATGAGGCAAATGCAAAAGCTTTTCAAGGATCAGCAAGGGTTAATGTCCGTGAAAAAAGACCTGGTATTCTTGTATGTGGCTCTTGCGGAAGACGAATGTGCCTGAATGGTTCAGGTAAAGCTTACAGATGTGCTCAGGCATTATACACAGGGCTTGAGGGATGTCGGTGTGTAAAAAGAAACAGATACATACTTGAGGATGAAGTAGTAGCTACTGCAAAAGAGAAAGCTACTGAAGAGCTGGAGCTTCTTAGAAAGAACAAGCCTAAGTGGCAGCACGCTACCAGGGAATGGAAGGGAACGGAAGCACTTCAAAATAAAGCAGACAGACTGGCAGAGAAGAAGATATGTCTCTACGATCATTATAAGGATAGAAAACTCACCAAAGATGAATACTTAGAACAGGTTAAGGCTGTTACAGAAAAGCTTGAAGCTGATCCTTGATGAGGTCATTGTAAAGACTGATGGTACACAGGAATATCATTGGACGACCAACCCAGTAAAAACAAGGGTTTCAAAGCTCTGATATTTTTTAAGTCCAATTATTCGTGTAGGAGAGTTTTGCGGATTAAGATGGGAAGATGTTGATTTTGAAAAGCGACAGATTAACATCAATCATGGTATAGTATGTGTAAAGGCTATTAAGGGTGGACCAAAAGCACATTTAATAGTTTCATAGCCCAAGTCAGAGGCAAGAATTAGAACTATTCCGATTATGGAACCTGTTATAGACGCCTTCAAGGAAGAGTATAGATATCAAGAAATTCTGCAGTATATACAATATTTGCAGAGATGGATAGGGTGGCAATTGCAAGATTTACAGTATCTGCAAGATTTTTCGTATTTGCAAGATACTTGTATGCGATGTAATATCGGATTAAATTTAATGTTGCGAGTAATTTCTATATTAGGAATTGTAATATCTGATCAAAATATAATGTTGCGAGGAATTCATGTATAGGAAATTGGAATATAAGATACAGCGTAATCAGGTGGGGCAGACGATTGAGAAATTCTTAAAAGCACAGGGCTTTTCCTCTGCTAATATTACTGCTTTGAAGAAAATGCCAAATAACACTTTGCTAAATGGTGAGTGGGTTCATATGACGGAGCGTCTGAAGGAATCGGATGATTTAATCATCAACATAACTGAGGATATTTCTTCAGAAAAAATTCCTCCGATTAAGTTGCCTCTTGATATTATCTATGAGGATGAAGACATCATTGTTGTAAATAAACCAGCTCATATGCCTATTCATCCGTCATTAAATCATTACGAAAATTCTCTTGCTAATGCGCTTGCATATTATTATGAAGTAGAGCAAAATAAGCCATTTATTTTTAGATGCTGCAATCGTCTGGATAAAGATACTTCTGGTCTTACAGTTATAGCAAAGCATATGCTTTCAGCCAGCATTCTCTCAAAAGCAGTTCGTGAGCGCCAATTTAATCGCTGGTATCTGGCTATAGTGCGTGGTACTTTGCCGCAGACTAAGGGAATAATCGACGCTCCGATTTCTAGAGTAGATGATTCAATTATCACTCGCACAGTTGATTTTGAAAAAGGTGAAAAAGCAATAACGCACTACGAAGTAGTAGCTCAAAATGCAGGCCACAGTCTTCTGAAAATCAAACTTGAAACAGGTCGTACCCATCAAATTCGCGTCCATTTCAAGTATATTGGATACCCTTTGATAGGCGACTATCTCTACAATCCCGACATGCAAAAAATGACTCGTCAGGCCCTACATTCTTCAGAAATAGCCTTCACTCACCCTATTACTGGTGAATATATGCATTTTTCTGCGCCATTACCTGTAGACATGGCGTGGGTGCTGTTTTGAAATAACCCATAAAGTAAGAATTTTGAATTTTTGGGTTAGTTTGTGTGATTCTAAACTAAGATGTTTTGAAAATGGTAACTCAAAATGTCTAAAATTTAAGGTTTTGGGTTATTAGTTGATTTTATATTCTATATTTAAAAAGCTTTGGCTTATTTTGATTGTTCACAAAGACTTAATTCGACAATTTTTTAAATATCCTTCAAGGTGCACAGCTTGGTCCTCCTAATTAAATGACAAAAGGCTTTGACTCGTGTGCTTTGCTACTTTTGTTCTCGCTCTAAAGTGAGCTTAGAAAATTCTAAAAGTCCTTTACTAGTTTTTTTACATCCGCTGCCACGGACGGCAGCGGGAGGTTGTGCAGTCACAAGGACGTGGCTTCTCAACCGGTGTGAAAATACTTGTAAAGGACTTTTTGAATTTTCTTAGCAAACGACATGAGCGAGAATTAAAGTAGCAAAGCACACGAGTCAAAGCCTTTTGTCATTTTACACAACCTCATTGCTGTGCACCTTGAAGGATATTTAAAAAATTGTCGTTCAAAAATTTGTATAGCAAAAAAATGCCCTGCTAAAAAGCAGGGCAAAAAAGGAGAATATTGAAATATATTAAGAAATAACAGCAGTAACGTTGTATTCCTTTTTACCTGGTGTGAATGGTACTGTGTTGCCACTGATTTGTGTACCATCAACTGTGAGGGATGAAACACCCTTTTCGAGATTGTTTGGATTCTTAATCTCGATGTTGTATTTTGCACCTCTGTAGTATCTTGTGATTTTGAAATCGCCGAAATCGCTAGGGATACAAGGATTGATTGTAAGTCCCTCAAAGTCAGGATAAATTCCAAGGATGTACTGTGAAATATTTGTAAATGTCCAAGCGGCTGTACCTGTGAGCCAACTGTTCTTGCCTTCACCGTGGAATTTTGCATCCTTACCAGCAACCATCTGTGAGTATACATATGGCTCTGTGCGGTGGATTTCTGAAATCTCTTCAATGTATGCAGGGCATGTCTTCTTGTAGATTTCGAAGGCTCTGTTTCCACGTCCGATGCATGTCTCAGCAATAGAGATCCATGGATTGTTGTGGCAGAAAATACCTGCGTTTTCTTTGTATCCTGGTGGATATGAAGTGATTTCACCAAGCTCGAGGTGATATTTTGTATATGCTGGCTGAAGAATCATAACACCATATTTTGTGTCGAGTCTTTCTTTTACAGATTCGAGTGCTGTAAGAGCTTTGCCGTTTTCTACGCCGACACCAGCCATAACGCACATACCCTGTGGCTCAATGTAAATCTGACCTTCTTCACATTCCTTTGAACCAACCTTGTGGCTGTATGCATCGTATGCACGAACGAACCACTGTCCATCCCAGCCGTCTTTTTCGATGGCTTTTTCCATTTTATCAACTTCTGCAAGAGCTCTTGCTGCTTCATCATCGTCACCACGCATCTGAGCAAGCTTTGCGTATTCTTTTCCGTATTTAACAAACATACCACCGATAAATACAGACTCTGCAACTGGACCTTCTGAAGGACCGAAGCACTGGAATGATTCACCTGGATGCTCAGAGAAGCAGTTGAGGTTTAAGCAATCGTTCCAATCTGCACGACCGATAAGTGGAAGATCGTGTGGACCCTTGTGAGTAGCAATGTAATCAAATGATCTCTTTAAGTGCTCCATAAGAGATGTAGCAACAGAGAAGTCATTGTCGTATGGTACATTTTCGTCGAGAATAGTCATATCGCCTGTTTCTCTGATGTATGCAGATGTACCTGCGATGAGCCAAAGTGGATCATCATTGAAACCAGAACCGATATCTGAGTTGCCCTTCTTTGTGAGTGGCTGGTACTGGTGATAAGCTGAACCATCAATAAATTGAGTAGAAGCGATGTCGATGATACGCTCTCTAGCTCTGTCTGGGATGAGATGTACGAAACCAAGAAGATCCTGGCAGGAATCTCTAAATCCCATTCCACGTCCAATACCTGTTTCCCAATAAGAAGCAGAACGTGACATGTTGAAAGTAACCATACACTGATACTGGTTCCAGATGTTAACCATACGATTAACCTTTTCGTTGCCAGATTCGATATGGTATTTTGAAAGAAGCTCGTTCCAATATGTGCAAAGCTCTTCGTATGCTTTGTTGAAGGCTTCTACAGTGTTGTATTTTTCGAGAAGCTTCTTTGCTGGAGCTTTGTTAACTACGCTAGGAGCTTCGAATTTTTGATCCTCTGGATTCTCACAATAACCGAGTAAGAATACAAAGGTTTTTTCCTCACCTGCTTCAAGAGAAAGGTTAATCTGATGAGAAGCAATTGGGTACCAACCGGAAGTGATTGAGTTTGTACACTTTCCGTTGATTACTGCCTGTGGATTCTGTGGGCCATTGTAGATGCTTCCAAAGAAATCATCACGGCTTGTATCAAAACCATCAACCTCAGTATTAACAGAATAGATAGCGTAGTGATTACGACGCTCGCGATATTCTGTTTTGTGGTAAATAGTAGAACCGATAACTTCAACCTCACCGATTGATAAGTTACGCTGGTAGTTCTTCATATCATCATCGGCATTCCATAAACACCATTCTACATATGAGAATAAAGAAATCTCTTTCTTTGCTGAGCTTTCATTTTTTACAGTAACACGTGTGAGCTCGCAAGAATCATTTAATGGTACAAAAGTGAGAAGATCAACCTTTACTTCATTCTTAGCACCTGAGAACTTGCTGTAGCCAATACCGTGTCTACATTCGTAAGCATCAAGCTCTGTTTTTGTTGGCTGCCAACCTGGGTTCCAGATTGTATCGCCATCTTTAATATAAAAGTACTTTCCATTTGTATCTAAGCAAGCATCGTTGTAACGATATCTTGTCATGCGAAGAAGCTTTGCATCTTTATAGAATGTGTAGCCACCGCATGTGTTAGACATTAATGAAAAAAAGTCGTTGCAGCCAAGGTAGTTAATCCAAGGCAATGGAGTCTTTGGTGTGGTGATAACGTATTCCTTGTTGTTATCGTCAAAGTAACCGAATTTCATATCTTCCTCCTGATAAAAAATAACATCATATAATTACATAACAATTCACCAGAAAACGATTAAGTGGTAAAATCGAATGTTGAATGGAAGAAAGGTATCCATTTTTAAGAAAACGTTTAAGTAAATAAACGAAATTTTCTTGAAAACAGAATAACATATAGAAGCAGAAAATGGAATACAAATATTTGATTTGTGCAAACTGCACTAAAAGCAGGGGAGGAAATTATGGCGATAGCACGAAAAAGACAAAAACTATTGCACCTTAACGAAAAACGAGGTATATTTATCTCACGAAAACGATTAAGTGATTTCGAGGTCTTATAGGCGGGGGAGAGAAACGTATGGTATCACTAAAAGATATTGCAAGCCGCTGCGGGGTCTCAGTTGCTACAGTTAGTAAAGCACTGAATGATCACAGCGACATAGGAGTAGATACAAAAGAAAAGATACGCGCCATTGCAAAAGAAATGGGATATGTTCCAAACGCTGCTGCGAAATCCATGAAGACAAACAGAACACATAATATAGGAGTTTTGTTTATGGATGATGCATTAAGCGGTTTGACACATGACTATTTTGCAAATGTTCTCGAAAGCTTTAAAAAGGAAGTAGAAAAGGAAGGCTACGATATAACATTCATTAGTAATGATCGTTCAAGGCCAGGTAGAGCTTCATATTTAGAGCATGCGAGATACAGGAGGTTTGATGGCATAGTAATTGCTTGTGTAAAATTCGATGACCCAGAAGTAATCGAGTTGGTTCACAGCAGTATTCCAGTAGTTACAATTGATCATATATATAATGACAACACAACAATCCTTTCAGATAATGTAGACGGTGTTACACAGCTTGTTGATTATGTCGTTGAAAATGGTCATGAAAAAATAGCTTTTATTCATGGTACTGATTCATCAGTTACCAAATCAAGAATAGTTGCTTTTCATAAGGCACTTGACAGACATGATATTGAGATTCCGGATGATTATTTGATTGAGGTGCCATACAGAGATACGCACAAAGCGTATGAGGCAACTCTTGAGCTACTTAAATTAAAAGAAAAACCAACCTGCATCTTTTATCCAGATGATTACGCAACCTATGGTGGTATGCGAGCAATCACTGAGATGGGCTTAAAGGTTCCTGATGATATTTCAGTAGTTGGTTTTGATGGAATCAGAGTTGCAAGACACATTAGACCAAGACTTACAACGTATCAACAGGATACACCAAGACTTGGCAAGGAGGCTGCAAGAAATCTTATTGATTTAATTGAGAGGCCTAAAACAACATTAATACAACAGATTGTCGTAAAAGGCAGATTGCTTGAAGGCGACACAGTTAAAAAAATCAACTAGGCATTTGGTTGAGAGAATCAACTTATTATAAATGCAATAACAATTAACATGTAAACTTTTTAAATCACATGAATGATTGGGAGGAACAAGAAAAATGAAAAAGAGATTAGTAAGTTTACTCGCAGTAGCTACAATGGCAGCTGGTATGTTTGCTGGTTGTGGTGCAAAAGAAGCAGCAGCTCCTGAAGCTGGAGCAGAGAAGACAGCTGATGGCGAAGCAGCAGCTCTTCCTGAGGACACAGGAAAGGTTCTCAACATCAATGTTTGGAACGAAGAGTTCAAGACACGTGTTGAGGAGCAGTACCCAGAGTATGTTAAGGTTGACGATACTCATGGTAAAATCGGCGATGTTGATGTTGTATGGAACATTACACCATCTGATGACAACGCTTACCAGAACAACCTTGATGAGACACTTCTTAATCAGGAGTCAGCAGGCGCTGATGAGAAGCTTGATATGTTCTTAGTAGAAGCTGATTACGCTTTAAAGTATGTTGATACTGACTATGTTATCCCAGTAGCTGATCTTGGAATCACAGATGAGGATACAGCAAACATGTATCAGTACACAAAGGACATCATGACAGATTCTAACGGAGTTCTTAAGGGACTTTCTTGGCAGGGTTGCCCAGGTATCCTTTTCTACAACAGAGATGTTGCAGCTGAAGTACTTGGAACAGAAGAGCCAGATGAGGTTCAGGAATTCGTAAAGGATTGGGCTACATTTAAGGATACAGCAGCTAAGATGAAGGATGCTGGTTACAGAATGACATCTTCAGTAAATGATAGCTACCGTGTATACTCTAACAACGTTTCTACTCCATGGGTTCAGGACGGAGTTCTTAACGTAGATGATAACCTTAAGGCTTGGGTTGATGACTCAATGGAATTAGTTAAGGCAGGCGAGACAAGCACAGCAGAGCTTTGGTCTGATGACTGGAAGAAGGGCTTCTTCCCAGAAGGAAAGGTATTCTGCTACTTTGGACCAGCTTGGTTAGTAAACTTCTCAATGTCAGCTGATCAGGAAGGTTCAGTTGGTTTCAATGGTAGATGGGGTGGTACAGTAGGACCTCAGTCATTCTATTGGGGCGGTACATGGATCTGCGCAGCAGCTGGTACAGACAATGCAAACCTTGTTGCAGATATCATGAAGACACTTACAACAGATACAGATACAATGGTTAACATCGTTAAGACATATGATGATTTCGTAAACAACGTTCCAGCTATGGAAGAGATGGCTGCATCTGATTACACAAGCAAGATCCTTGGTGGTCAGAATCCACTCCCAATGTACATGGAAGGTGCTAAGAGTGTAGATCTTTCACACAACACAGGTTATGACCAGGGTTGTACAGAAGAGTTCCAGAACGCTATGAGAAACTACTTCGAAGGAAATGCTACATATGACGAAGCATTAGAGCTCTTCTACAAGGGTGCTACAGAGAAGTATCCAGATCTTAAGGCTCCTGAGAAATAAGATTTTGTAGATACAAAACTTGACATTTTAATTGCCCGCCTGTCTTTTACAGGCAGGTGGGCAATATGTTTTTTGAAAATGTATGCTTTGGAGTATTCAGATAAATGCCAAAGCGTAGTGGGTTGGCAATTATTTGAATACTCTCATGGTAATAATTTTGAGGAAAGCGGTGAATTTATATGAAAAAAATTAGAAAGAAAAAGGTAGATAACTGGGGATATTTTTTCATTCTACCATTCGTAGTAATTTACGTTTTATTCCAGTTAGTTCCATTGTTTAACACAATCTATAACAGTTTCTTTGAAAACTATCGTTCAGGTCTTACACAAATCGGACCAAATTTTATCGGAATTGAAAATTACAAAGCTTTGTTTTCTGATGGCGATGTATTTCAGTATTTCAAGAATACAATGATTATGTGGGTACTTGGTTTCGTGCCACAGATTCTTGTAGCTTTGCTTCTTGCAGCATGGTTTGCTGATAACAGACTTCGTATTAAGTGTTCAAGATTTTTTAAGACAGTAATTTATATGCCAAACTTAATTATGGCTTCTGCTTTTGCGATGTTATTCTTCGCACTCTTTTCTGACAATGGTCCAATCAATATCATGCTTATGCAGCTTGGTATTTTAGATAAGCCATTCACATTTTTACAGAATGTTACAGCTGCCAGACTTATCGTTGCATTCATGAACTTCCTTATGTGGTTCGGTAATACAACAATCGTTCTTATGGCAGGTATGATGGGAATTGATACTTCATTATATGAGGCTGCTGAGGTAGATGGTGCTACAAGTACACAGCGTTTCTTCAGAATCACATTACCAATGCTTAAGCCAATTCTTATCTATGTTATGATTACATGTCTTATCGGTGGTTTACAGATGTTCGATGTACCACAGATTTTGACAAACTCTACAGGTGATCCTGCTAGAACAACAATGACTCTTATCATGTTCTTAAATAGACAGCTCTTTAGTAAGAACCTTGGTATGGGTGGTGCAATTTCAGTAGTTATGTTTGCAATTACAGGTGTTCTCAGTATAGTCGTATTCAAGGCTAGCGGTTATAACATCGACGAGAATTAGGAGGTACGTTATGGAAGATTATAAGACAGCCAATGGATTTGGAATCCATGCCAGAAGAATAATTGCATACATAGTACTTATCTTTATTACAGTAATGTGTTTGTTCTGGTTCTATATATTATTTGTAAATTCGAGTCGTTCGAATTCAGAGTTAAATAAAGGTTTTACATTACTTTTTAGTAACAACTTAGCTACAAACTGGAAAAATTTGATTCATGGTACTCTTCCAGTATGGAATGGTTTGTTAAACAGTTTAATTGTAGCTTCAACATCAGCTATTCTTTGTACATACTTTTCAGCAATGACTGCCTATGGCGTTCATGTTTATAGATTTGCAGGTAGAAAAGCAATTGCAACCTTCATACTTGCGGTTATGATGATCCCTACACAGGTTACAGCGTTAGGTTTCTTACAGATGGTAAATCAAGCAGGTTTGGACGATTCATTTATCCCTCTTATCGTTCCAACAATTGCTGCACCAGTTACATATTTCTATATGAAGCAATACCTTGATTCTGCCTTACCTCTTGAGATTGTAGAGTCATCAAGAATTGATGGAGCGAGTGAGATTAGAACATTTAATCAGATTGTTTTTCCAGTAATTAAACCAGCTATCGCAGTACAGCTCATATTTACATTCGTTCAGAACTGGAATAATTACTTCACTCCTGCTCTTATTCTTCACGAAGAGACAAAGAAGACTTTACCAGTTTTGATTGCTGAGCTTAGATCGGCTGACTTCCTTAAGTTTGATATGGGTCAGGTTTATATCATGATTTCATTTTCAATTTTGCCAGTAATTATAGTATACTTAATCTTATCTAAGTATATTGTAGAAGGTGTTACAGCAGGAGCTGTTAAAGGTTAATTGTATGAAGTTTTCTGAAAAAATAAAAAACTATGTAATTAAACATTTTTTCGAGCTGGCTCAAATTAGTGTCGATGAAATCGATGATGGTTTGACCAGTTCGGATGAAACAATAGCCCTTTGTCGCCAGTTGGCGGCAGAGGGCTGTGTGCTTGTAGAAAACAATGGCGTGCTTCCGATTTCTGTTGAGGAAAATATCGCTGTTTTTGGAAGATGTCAGAAGGATTATTTTTATGTAGGCTATGGTAGTGGCGGTGATGTAAAGCCTCCTTACAAGGTTTCTCCTATTACTGCTATGCAGGAAGCGGGGTTGAATATTGATGAGGAAGTGCTCGAGGAGTATGTGACCTGGTGTGCCAAAAATGTTCCAGATGATGGCGCCTGGGGAAATTGGCCGATGAATTATCCGGAGATGCCTGTGTCACTTTCGGTAATTAGAAAGAGTGCTAAAAAGTGCAAGAAGGCGATTGTAATAATCGGACGTTCTGCAGGTGAAGATCGTGAGACTAAAAAACAGCCAGGAAGCTGGTATCTTACGAGTGTTGAGGAGGATTTGCTTAAAAAAGTATCCTCAGAATTCGACAAGGTATGTGTAGTTTTAAATTGTGGTTCTATTTTTGATACTAGCTGGATAAGAAAATACAATATTGACGCTGTTTTGTATGCATGGCAGGGCGGACAAGAAAGCGGAAGAGCTCTTGTGGATGTTTTGACTGGAAAGGTGAATCCATGTGGAAAGCTTACTGACACAGTTGCCCCAATTGAGAAATACCCATCTACAGAGAACTTTGGAAATAAAAAGCTTAGTATATATACTGAGGATATTTTTGTAGGTTATAGATATTTTGAAACCTTTGCAAAAGATTCGGTTATCTATCCGTTTGGCTATGGCTTGAGTTATTCTGATTTTAGAATTAAGGACATAAAGTTAAATAATTCAGGAACGAATTTTGATATAACCCTAAAGGTACAGAATTTTGGTCCATATGCAGGAAAAGAAGTTGTACAGGTTTATGTAAAGAAACCTGTTGGAAAGCTTGGCGCTGCTTCAAGAGAATTAGTGGCATTTGAAAAAACACAGTTAATCGAAGTTGGAAGTTCTGAGTTGGTTGAATTTTCGGTTGATTTGCAGGAATTTGCAAGCTATGACGATACAGGGGTAACCGGCAACAAAAATTCGTATATTCTCGAAGCGGGTGAATATGAATTTTTTGTTGGTACAGATATCAGAAATGCTCTTTCTGTTGGAAAATATGAGCTTTTGGAAACGGTTGTAAAAACTACTCTTGAGGTTTGTCCTCCTGATAGAAGCTTTGAGCGTATTGTAAACGATGGTGGTGTTCTTACACATCAGTTGGTGGAAAAGGGGACAAGGAATCTTAAAGCCCGAATTGAAAAGCAGATACCGCTTCCTCTTCCTTATATTAAGGATAAAAAGTATTCCTTTAGCGAAGTGGTAGATGGCAAGATTTCTACAGAGGATTTTGTTCGTACGCTATCATTTGATGAGCTTGAGACATTATCACGAGGAAGCTTGGATGGAATGAATAGTGGCTACGGTCCGACGGGAAATGCTGCTGTATTTGTTGCAACCTGTAAAAGTCTTTTGGAAAAAGGTGTTCCTGCGATTTGTACTAATGATGGTCCTAGTGGTTGCCGCTTGCAGGCACACTCGACGCTTTTTCCGATTGGCGCAGTGCTTGCCAGTTCGTTTAATCGTAAGCTTATTGAAGAGACGATGTTGAAGCTTGGTGAAGAAACCCGAGCTAGAAGGTCCCATGTACTTTTGGCACCTGGCATGAATATTCATAGAAATCCGCTTTGCGGAAGAAATTTTGAGTATTTTTCTGAGGATCCGTATGTGACTTCTGAAATTGCATCGGCCTATGTAAAGGGTGTGCAAAAGGCTGACTGTTCGGCAGTGCTTAAGCATTTTTGTTGTAATAATCAGGAAACAGGACGTGATATTAATAATTCAGTTGTTTCGCAGAGAGCTCTACGTGAGATATATCTTCGACCATTTGAAAAGAGCATTAAAGATTCGAATCCGGATTGTGTTATGACTTCTTACAATAAGATAAATGGTCTGTATTCATATTATAGTTTTGATTTGTGTACAGTTTTTCTTCGCGATGAGTTTAACTTTAAGGGCGTGATTATGACAGACTGGTGGATGAAGGATGGTAAATCTAAAGAATTTCCTAACCTTACAAATCAGGCGCTTAGGATTCGTGCTGGTAACAACGTATATATGCCTGGTGCTTTGATGACAGGGCGTATGAAAAATCAAAGTGATGGCTCTATTAAGGCTGCTATTGATTCGGGAGCACTTTCTTTAGGCGAGCTTCAACGCAATGCAATAACTGTTCTTGATTATTGTAAAAAATATCGAGTTTAATTTTATCCCTGGCTTCAGTTTTTGGAGCTGGGGTAATTTTTTTATGGGAGGTTGCCGATAAAAATAATACAAGGCACTATATTTTTTTATACAAGTAAGGTACAATATATATTGTGGTGTTAGAACATGATGCTACAAGAGATTGTATGATATCTCCTTGAGGAGGGCTTTATGGTAAAAGGTTTATATACAGCGTATACCGGTATGGTGAATGAGCAAAGGCGCATGGATGTTATGACAAACAACCTTGCGAATAGCAATACTACTGGTTACAAAAAGGAAGCTTTGGTAGCACAGTCTTTTAACGAAAAGCTTGCTATTAAGATAAAGGATACTTCAGCTCCAGGGCATATGCCTGAGCAGATTGGTCAGATTACTTTTGGTGTGAAGCCAGGTGAGACTTATACAAATTGGGATGAGGGAGCTATTCAGGTGACTGAGAATCCTTATGATGTTGCAATAGGTGGCGAAGGATTTTTCGCTGTTGAGTTTACAAATAAAAATGGACAAAGCTCTGTTATGTATACACGAGATGGTGCACTTACTGTTGACCGAGACGGTTATCTTAGAACGACTGATGGCGATTATATATTGAATCAGGAGGGTGCACTGACTGGTCAGACGGGCGAGGATTTTCGAGTAAAGGTTGATCCTAATAAGCAGATTGCGATTGGTTCAAATGGAGATATTACACAGGGGGATAACGAGGTCGTATCCACAATTGGTCTTGTTACTCCAACAAATTTTGATTATATAAATAAGCACGGTGAGAATTTATATACTTTGATTGATGGCGGTCAGATGCAGGCGGCGACAGGTACCTTGAGACAGGGATGCTTGGAAGCTTCAAATGTAAATGTTGTTGATGAGATGGTGCATATGATTGAAATTGCAAGGGCTTATGAGGCTGGTCAGAAAATGATTCAGACAGAGGATGCAACCCTTGACAAGACAGTTAATGCAGTTGGAAAAGTATAAATTTTTTAAGTATTAGCTCAAAGCTATAGGAGGTATTTACTATGATGAGAGCACTTTGGTCTGCGGCTTCAGGTATGAAGGGCCAGCAGACAGCAGTTGATACAATCGCAAACAACTTGGCAAATGTCAATACGACATCTTATAAATCTCAGACAACTCAGTTTAAGAGTTTGCTTTATCAGACAATCAGATCTAATAGTACAAATGCAAATGGAGAGACAAAGCCTACTAGTGTACAGGTTGGTCTTGGAACCAGAGTTTCTGCTACAAATTCGAATTTTACACAAGGTCCTATGATGGCGAGTGATTCAAATACATGTTTTTGTATTAGTGGCGAGGGCTTTTTTGCAATAAATGGTCCTGGGGATGAGACTTTATATACAAGAGATGGTAATTTTACATGGGCGCTTCAGCAGGATGGCACAAGAGCTCTTACTGATTCAGATGGCTACTTCGTTCAGGATAGAGAGGGTGAGCCTATCACAATTCCAAATGAAGCTGGTACTGAAGGCTTTACGGTAGGTGAAGATGGTGCAGTTTCATATAGGAATCCCGATGGAACCTTTACAACAACAGGTCAATATCTGGCTTTGTATCAGTTTACAAATCGTGTTGGTCTTGAAAAAGTTGGTGACAACCAATATCGTCCAACTCAGGCATCTGGAGAGGCTCAAAGTGAGTGGGATACAGACGGACTTACACCTTCTTCAATGTACCAGAACTATTATGAAGGCTCAAATGTAAATGTAGCTGATGAGATGGTAAATCTTATTGTTGCTCAGCGAGCTTATGAGCTAAATTCAAAGGCAATTACAACCTCTGATACAATGCTTGAACAGGCTAATAACCTGAAACGCTAATAGTTAGATTAAAGATTTTTTTGAAATCTATGTTGTAACATTTTTTTGAGAAAGGATAATCCATTTACGCAAGGGCAAATGGTATGGGGATATAACATGGACGCAATATCACAATATATGTCAACCTCATATAAGAATTCTGCTAGCTCAGCGGCTGCAAATCAAGCGACAAAATCCATTTCCGGTTTGTCAAAGGATTCGTCACGAGAAGAGGTGACCGAGGCAGTAAAAGGCTTTGAGTCTTACTTTATGGAGCAAGTCCTAAAGGAAGTAAAAAAGTCCATGACCTTAGATGACGACAAGGATAATGATCCTAGCATGCAGATGTACAAGGACAATGCTATGGACCAGGTTATTTCGCTGATTTCAAAGGATTTGGTTGATAAAATTGGCGATGGTGGAATTACCGATGACTTTGTTGACCAGATTATGCGTAATTATGGCATTACTGAAGAAGGCACTGAGGAGTTGGCGGCTGAAGGTGCTGAGGCTGGTGATGGTAATGCGATGGCTAGTGCTGGTGTGATGGCTAGTGGTGGTGTGATGGCTAGTGGTGGTGGGAAGATGCCAACAGATGATAATTTGGCGGAGACCTCTTTTTATGCAGATTCTGCGGTAAAGATTTAAATATTAGTTTTTTACTTGCACTTTGGTTATGTTGAGTGAAAAAGTTATTAAATAGAAATTCTGTAATTTGTTTCAGGATTTCTTTTTTTGATTGATAGAATAGTTTGAACAAATTGGGATAGTTCCGGGATTGTATTGAATTGATTGTGGCGGTTTGATACTATAATTTTTCTTATTTTAAAGTAGACGAAATTGTATATTCAGTCTTTTGAAAAAAGATGAGGAACTGAAAATTTACAGAATCGGTGGATGAGGTAAAAGTTGTAAATAATTTTGATGAAAAAATTTACAGAAATTGTGTAGTGGTAAGAAATTGTAAATATAGTCTTTAGTAGGAAGAGACCTAGGAACTGAAAATTTACAGAATCGGTGAATGAGGCAAAAGTTGTAAATAATTTTGATGAAAAAATTTACAGAAATGGAGAGATAGTAAGAAATTGTAAATATAGTCTTTAGTAGGAAGAGACCTAGGAACTGAAAATTTACAGAATCGGTGAATGAGACAAAAGTTGTAAATTTTTTTGATAAAAAAATTTACAGAATTAAGAGATATAAAGAAAACTGTAAATTATTTTATAAAAAGAAGAAATCATGAAGGAGGATATGTTATGAGGTATTTACAAAAACTAGGCAAGGCGTTAATGCTGCCAGTGGCATGTTTGCCAATATGTGGTTTGCTGATGGGAATTGGATATTTGCTATGTCCGGCGACCATGCAGGGTGGTGATATCAAGGGGACAATCCCACTTGTTGGCCTATTTTTGGTTAAAGCGGGTTCGGCTTTGATAGACAATATTGCCTTGTTGTTTGTCGTAGGTGTTGGTGTTGGTATGTCGAATAAAAATGATGGTACTGGCGGTGTTGCGGCGTTGGCCTCATGGCTGATGATTACAACTCTTTTGAGTACTGGCTTTGTATCGACAATAATGCCTTCTGTAGTTGATGATCCGAATAGAATGTTAGCTTTTGAAAAGGTCGCAAATCCATTTATTGGTATCATTGCTGGTATCATTGGTTCGGAAAGCTTTAATCGGTTTAAAAATACAAAGCTTCCAGATTGGCTTTCATTTTTTAGCGGAAAAAGATGTGTTGCGATTTTTGCAGGTTTGATTTCTATTGTAGTATCAGTAGTGCTTTTATTTGTCTGGCCCTTAATTTTTGGAGGATTAATAGCATTAGGTGAAGGTGTTGTAGGAATGGGCGCTGTTGGTGCAGGAATTTATGCATTTTTGAATCGTCTTCTTATTCCAGTAGGATTGCATCATGCGTTGAATAATGTTTTTTGGTTTGACACAATCGGTCTTGGGGATTTAACGCACTTTTGGGCAGGTGAGACATCGGCTGATGTGACATGGTCTCT
Organism: Pseudobutyrivibrio sp.; assembly: GCA_045617805.1. Classification (GTDB taxonomy): domain Bacteria; phylum Bacillota; class Clostridia; order Lachnospirales; family Lachnospiraceae; genus Pseudobutyrivibrio. Next base: position 24,987 of record JAZLJM010000107.1, on the reverse strand, counting down.
TGGTATGTATATGTCAGGATTTTTCCCATGTATGATGTTTGGTGTGCCGGGCGCTGCTCTGGCAATGATTCGCTCTTCAAAGAATAATGCAAAGAGAAAGGTTGCCGCAGGTTTGTTGATTTCCGCAGCAATTTGCTCTTTTGTATGTGGAGTAACGGAGCCGTTTGAATTTTGCTTTATGTTTTTAGCGCCTCTTTTATATGTTGTATATGCATTTTTGTTTGGCGTGTTTACTTTTATTACAGTTTTGTGTGGATTTAGAGCAGGATTCTGTTTCTCAGGTGGTGCAACGGATTTACTTTTTTCATCCACTTTGCCAGCAGCAGAAAAAACATGGATGATTATTCCACTAGGTCTTGCTGCATTTGTGGTGTTTTATGCGGTATTTCGATTTGCGATTACACGCTTTGATTTGAAGACACCTGGACGTGAGGTAGATGAAGAAATGCTGCCCGTAAATGAGGGGACCGCAGGGGAGAATAAGAAAATACGTGATAAAGAATCCGCAGGGGAGAATAAGAAAATACGTGATAAAGAATCCGCAGGGGAGAATAAGGAAATACGTGATAAAGAATCTGCAGGGGAGAATAAGGAAATACGTGATAAAGAATTAGTAGATGAAAATAAGGAAATACATGACAAAGAAGCTGCTGGAAAAAATGATGCGAATATTTTAGAAGCACAATTACAAGGTGATTCTTGCAATTCGAAGGTCGAAAAAAAATTAGGCAATGCGAAGATTGAGGAAAATTCAAGTAATGCGAAGTCTGAGAAAAATTCAAGCAATTCTAAGGTCAAGAAAGATTTGAACAATGCGAAGTCTGAGAACAATTCGGACAATGAGTTCTTGGTGATGGCTCGAAAAATGCTTGAAGGAGTTGGTGGTAAAGACAATGTGATTTCGGTTGATAATTGTGTCACTCGCTTGCGACTAGAATTAAAGGATGTTTCGCTTGTTGACGAGAAGCTGATAAAATCTGCAGGTGCTGCAGGTGTAATTCGACCAGGGAAAAATAGTGTGCAGATTGTAATTGGAACCAAGGTACAATTCGTGGCAGATGAATTTTCTGAGTTACTTGACATGTGAGAGATAAGCTTATTTAATTGATGGATTTGGATGTAGATGTTTTTAAGGGACTCAGGACAATGTGAGAGATAAGCTTATTTAATTGATGGATTCGGATGTAGATGTATTTGAGGAACTCAGGACAATGTGAGAGATAAGCCTATTTAATTGATGGATTTGTGGAATGAAATTTACTCTGACTAAATCTAAATGAGTAAAATCGAAGTGAGAAAAAATAAACTGAAAAAAATGAAGGTAAATGTTGTGAGAAAGGAAAATTCAGTCACATCAAAAGTGGAATGGATTATACATGCCTATGGAAATAATATGTTGTAAAAATTATGAAAAGATGAGCGAAAAAGCAGCACAGATTATTGCAGAGCAGATTGTTCAAAAAAGTGATAGTGTACTCGGCCTTGCTACGGGTTCGACGCCGCTAAAAATATATGAAATTCTGGCAGAAAAATATGATGAAGAAGAGCTTGATTTTGGCTCGGTTACAACAATAAATCTTGACGAGTACAAGGGTCTGTCCCCAGAAAATAAGCAAAGCTATCATTACTATATGAATTATAATTTTTTTCATAAAGTAAATGTCAATCCGAAAAAGATTTTTATTCCAGATGGGATGGAGGCTGATGAAAAGCGTGCCTGCGAAGTCTATGATCAGATAATTCGTGATGCTGGCGGTATAGATTTACAGCTTTTGGGGCTAGGAAACAATGGTCATATTGGTTTCAATGAGCCAGGGGACAGCTTTGATGCAACAACGCATTTGGTTAATCTTACGGTAAGTACAATAAATGCCAACAAAAGATTTTTTGAAAAAGAAGAAGATGTTCCTCGTCAGGCCTATACTGTTGGTATCAAGACGATAATGCAGGCAAAGAAAATACTTTTGGTCGTGTCAGGCGAATCAAAGGCTGATATTTTGTCAAAAGCTTTTCTAGGTCCTGTTACAAATGAAATTCCTGCATCTATATTAAAGCTACATGATGATGTGACGATTGTTGGTGATGAGGCAGCTTTATCGAAATTAATGGAGAATAACAAGTGATAATAAAAAATGGTATGGTTTTTAACCAGAATTTTAAATTTGAAAAGAGTACAGTTTTTATTGAGTCTGGAAAAATTGTGGATTGCGCGCAGTATCAAGACGATGAGGTCATTGATGCAACTGGCTGCTACGTAGTGCCGGGGCTTATTGATATTCATTTTCATGGCTGCGCAGGCTATGATTTTTGTGATGCCACAAAGGAGTCTCTTGAAAAGATGGCAGAGTATGAATTGAGTCATGGAATTACTGCGATTTGTCCAGCGTCGATGACTCTTTCAGAAAGTAGACTTACTGATATTTTTTCTAATGCGGCAGCATATCATGGAAAGACGGGGGCTGACCTTGTTGGAATAAATATGGAGGGGCCTTTTATTTCTGAGGAAAAAAAGGCGGCTCAAAATGCTACTTATATTCATAAGCCGGATGTGGATATGTTTAATCGACTACAGAATGCTGCTGGCGGGTTGATAAAGCTTGTGGATATTGCCCCAGAAGTGGAAAATGCCATGGAATTTATCAGGCAGGTTTCTCCGCAGGTTCGTGTATCGCTTGCCCATACGGCAGCTTCTTATGAAAAAGCTATGGAGGCATTTAAAGCAGGAGCCTCACATATAACTCATCTACATAATGGAATGACACCTTTTTCTCATCGAAGCCCGGGTGTTTTAGGTGCAGTTTATGATTTTAAAGGCGCGATGGCTGAACTGATTTGTGACAAAACGCATCTGTCACCATCGACAATACGTATGACTTTTGAACTTTTAAAGCCTGAGCGAATAATCATGATTAGTGACAGCATGATGGCGACAGGACTTTCAAATGGTAGTTACTCATTGGGAGGCCAGGCTGTCACGGTAAAAGATGGAGTGGCAACACTTACAGGCACGAATGCTTTGGCTGGTTCGGTAACAAATCTTATGGATTGCCTTCGAAATCTGGTGCAAAATGTTGGAATCCCTTTTGAATCCGCACTTAGATGTGCGACCTACAATCCTGCTGTTGCACTAGGCATTGATGCTTCATACGGTTCAATTGCACCAGGAAAAAATGCGGATGTAGTAATTCTTGATGCTAATCTAGAAATTGTTTATGTCATTAAAAATGGGATAGCAAGAATGATAAAAAATTAACAATGTATCAAAATAAATACAAAAAACTTTAAGACTTTAAAATGTAAAAGTGATAAAATTAATGGCAGTGTGCCAAGGCATACATAATTAGCAATTCGGAGGATAAATAAAATGGAAAAGACAAAATTAGGCATTTCAAAGGTATTATTTGCTGCAGGAGCATTTGTGATTGCAATGGCTGGCGGATATATCCCAAGTATTCTTATTGTGCTTTATGTATTTCTTAAGGAAGATGATTTATGGCTTAAGAGAATGACATTAAAGGCACTTGTTCTTATTTGCGCATTTGGATTAGTTGAAATTGGTTTAGGATTAGTTCCTGATGCACTTTCTGCAATTGAGTCACTTGCTTATGGTTTCAATGGTAGCGTAAATGTAAAAGCTCCAAGAGAGTTATTCGAAGCAATTATTGTTGTATTTGAGATTATTGAAAAAGTATTTTTACTTATTTTAGCATCTAAGGCAATGAAGCAGCAGACAGTAAGAGTTCCAGTTGTAGACGAACTTCTTGATAAGTATATTTAGAATTGATATTTGGGAGGAAATAAAATGTTTTGTCAAAAATGTGGCGCAAAAAATGAAGATACAAGTAAGTTTTGTGTGAGTTGTGGCGCTAAACTTGAAAAGGCAGCTCCAGTACAGGAAGTAGCTCCAGTTCAGGAGACAGCTCCAGTTCAGGAGACAGCTCCAGCACAGGAAGCAGCCCCAGCACAGGAGACAGCCCCAGCACAGGAGACAGCCCCAGCACAGGAAGCAGCTCCAGCACAGGAGACAGCCCCAGCACAGGAGACAGCTCCAGCACAGGAGACAGCTCCAACACAGGAGACAGCTCCAGCACAGCAGGCAGCTCCAGCACAACAGGCAGCCCCAGCAAATGGTTCATCAAGTAAAAAGTGGATTGGTATTGCTGCAGTAGCTGCAGTAGTTATTATTTTAATTCTCATTATTTCTGCAGTTATGAGAAACACACTTAACTTGAACAAATACTACAAGGTTAAATTTACTGGTTATGAGGGAATCGGAAAAGCAGATGTAACTTTTGATTATGAAAAATTCGATAAGGATTTTGATTATGGTGAAAAAATAAAACTTACTTCTCATGCTGAGGATTTTGGTATTGATGTAGATGATACTTTTGCAGCGACAGATTTGTTGCGTGCAGCTGTAAAGGTTGAAGTTGAAAATGATGGCCAGCTTTCAAATGGAGATGAGGTTACATATTCTTTTGATATTGATGAGGATATGCTGTCTGCTCTTAAGTTAAAGGTTAAGTCTAAGGATGAAAAAGTAAAAGTAAAGGGACTTAAAGAAGTTAAGCTTGTAGATCCTTTTGATTATATTACAGTACAGTTTACAGGAGTATCTCCAGAAGGAAGAGCTGAGATAAAGTTAAAGAAGGATAAGGACGTTCAATTTAAAGAATATGATTTCCAAATGGAAAGCTACAGCAATTTGTCAGAGGGCGACAAGGTAACTGTTGAATTTACAAAAGATGATGAGTTCTGTATTGAGGAATACAAATTTGCTCCATCAAAGAAAAAGAAGACATACAAGGTTAAGGGCTTGTCAAAGGTTCTTGAGAGTTTGTCAGATATTCCTGAGAAGTCAGTTAATAAGCTTATAAAGCAAGGTACTGATGTTGTTCGTGCAGATTCTGCACAATGGAACGATATTACAGTAAATAGCATTGAGTATGTAGGAAGCTATGTTGCTACTGCAAAATTTGATTCTTATATTGATAAGAATAAAGTGTATTTGCTTTATCGTTTAAATGCAACACGCGAGTATGATGAACGTACTGTTGATGCAGATTATCTTTATTCTGTATGCTTCTCGGATGTATTTGTTACAGGAAAGGGAGCTTTAGATGCAGATTTCTCAAGACACAGATCATGCTATGAATATAATTCTGTAGTAAGAGAAATTCCTACTAGATGGGGTAGCGCTGATGTACATTTCTATGGCTACGCAGATGTAGATGATTTTGTAGACAAAGAGCTTCTTGGAATTTCTGATGATTATGAGTATTCTGGCGATGTTTCAAAAAAGGCTGAGATTACAGATGAATCAGAAGAAGAGACTGAGGAAACAGAAGAGACAGAAGAAACTGAAGATGGCGATGAGGCTTAATTAGTTTTTGAGTAGATAAAATTACGGAATTCAAATGCAAAGTATTTTTTATGGAGTATGTGAAATAATCTTTGTAAGTATTGAATCCTAAGATGATTGACGAGTCCAATGTGTGGCATAAATGCTGCTGTTGGACTCGTTTTGTATTATTATTGCAATTACATTTTTTAATACTATGTTGGTGATGGGAATATATAGTCGGAAAATATTTAGAAGGTTTATTGTGATGCTGGATATATTTAGCCAGAAGATACTTGCAAGTTTGTTGTGATAATCTATTAGAAGTAAGGGGATGATATACTTGAATTCTGATTGTATACACACTAAGATTTGGTCACAATTAGAGTTGCCTATTAATGTGGATATATTTCGATTTGTTAGTTATAAGGATAATATATTAGAAATGAATTGTTATGAGCTTTGCAATTTGTAGATTGATGTCGCTTTGTTTTTTGATTGTAAAACAAGGACGTAAAAAGATAAAATGAAAATACATCTGACAAAATAACCCAAAAAATTATTTTTTTTAAATATTGGGTTAGTGAAGTGATATTTATACAAGGCTGTTTTGAAAATGGTAACCCAAAAGAAGAAATATTGAAGATTTTGGGTTATGAAATATAGTTAAAAAATTTGACGTATAGTGTTTGTGGCGAGAATTGATAACCCAAAAACATCGTAATTGGGAGTTTTGGGTTATATTAGTTGAAAACATCGTATTACAAAAATTGAAATGGTAACCCAAAATATTCATTTTCATAAATTTTGGGTTATTGTTTTGAAAACAGCGTATATAAAAATACAAAGGTATAATCCAAAATGCAGAAAAATTGAAATTTTGGGTTAATGAAATTGTCCGCAATGGGGACTTGACGGTTTCTTGGTAAGTGAATAAATTTATCAATGATATCGAGGAGTGTTGCACAAAAGTAATGTAATGATAAAATTATATTTACTGCAAAACAACATAATTGTCGAGTAGAACAATATTTATCGCAAAACAACATAATTATTGTGTTGAACTATATTTGTTGTGTATCATTACATTAAATAGTATTTAAGATTATAGAAATGGTTAAGAATAAATGGAAGAATTAGCAGGCTACGTAGAGCAAATTGTATTTAGAAATGCTGATAATGGCTATACTGTTTTTGATTTTGTGTCGGATGAGACTTTGACAACTTGTGTGGGAAGCTTTCCTGTAATAAATGAGGGTGAAAATCTGATTTTGAAAGGCGAGTATACAAATCATCCTGCGTATGGAAAACAGTTTAAGGTGGCTAGTCATGAGGTTACACAACCGACAGATGAAGTGTCTATGGAAAGATATTTGGGGTCGGGTGCGATTAAGGGGATTGGGCCTAAGCTTGCTGCCAGAGTGGTGTCAGAATTTGGTGCAGATACTTTTAGAATTATCGAGCAGGAGCCGGAGAGGCTTGCTGAGGTAAAGGGGATTTCGCTTACAAAGGCGATGGAGATATCTGACCAGATTGTAAGTACTCGTGATATTAGAAATGCAATGATGTTTATGGATCAGTACGGAATCCATGGAAATCTTGCAATGAAAATTTTTGCTCAGTATGGCAATGATTTGTATACGATTTTGAAGACTAATCCATACAAGCTGGCTGATGAAGTTGGTGGTATGGGATTTAAGAAAGCAGATGAAATCGCTACGAGAATTGGTATTCAGGTGGATTCAGAATTTCGTGTTAAATCTGGAATTATGTACGCACTTTCTCAGGCGGCGGGGATGGGACATACATTTTTGCCGGAGGAGAAGCTGGTAGAGATGTCGTCGGGACTTTTGCAGGTGCCTGCGGATGCAATTGGACCACAGCTTGTGAATCTGGTGATGGATAGGCGTGTGATTCTGAAAAAAACAGAGACAGTAAAGCAGGTTTATTCCCGTTCATTTTATCGCATGGAGGAATCAATTGCGGTGATGCTCGATGAACTAGATGTTAGTTATAAAGCGGATACTGCTGACCTTCAAAAACAGATTTCAGCTATTGAGAAAAATGAAAATTTTGAATTAGATGAGCTACAAAAAAAGGCGGTTATTGATGCAGCTACCCACGGACTTTTTGTATTAACAGGTGGCCCGGGAACTGGAAAAACCACAACTATTAAGGCAATGATTCATCTTTTTGAGGAAGAGGGCTATGATATTTTTCTTGCTGCACCAACAGGGCGTGCGGCAAAGAGGATGAGCGAGGCTACAGGATATGAAGCCAAGACGATTCATCGTATGCTGGAGGTTGTTGGAAAGATGACGGATGATGAGGATTCCACAGGCTTTGCAAAGTTTGACCGTAATGAAGAAAATCCGCTCGAGTGCGATGTAATTATCATCGATGAGATGTCGATGGTTGATGTGTCTTTGATGTATTCACTACTAAAGGCAATTTCAGTTGGTACGAGGCTGATTCTTGTAGGTGATGAGCATCAGCTTCCTAGTGTCGGCGCGGGGAATGTATTAAAGGATATATTAAAATCACAGCGTTTTACGTCGGTTACTTTGGAGAAAATTTTCCGACAGGCGCAGGAGAGTGATATTGTTGTAAATGCACATAAAATCCATCAGGGAAAAAAGGTTGTTCTTGATAATAAATCAAAGGATTTCTTTTTTCTGTCGCGTGATGATGCCGATGTTATTATCCGTGTAATGCTGACCCTGGTTCAGGAAAAAATGCCAAAGTATGTAGATGCAGATATCAAGGAAATACAGGTGCTGACGCCTACCAGAAAAGGTCTTGTTGGTGTAGAACGTCTTAATTCGATTTTGCAGCAATACCTTAATCCTCCAGCTCCATCAAAAAAGGAATGGCAGGGTGAAACCAGACTTTTTCGTGAAGGCGATAAAGTGATGCAGATAAAAAATAATTATCAGCTAGAGTGGAAAATCGAAGGAAAATACGGAATAACCATCGAGCAGGGGATGGGCGTTTTTAATGGCGATGTTGGAATCATAAAAGAGATAAATGATTGGTCCAAGATATTAAAAATCGAGTATGATGAAAATCGTATTGTAGAATATCCTTTTGCTATGCTCGATGAAATTGAATTGGCATACGCTATTACAATTCATAAATCTCAGGGTAGCGAGTATCCGGCTGTAGTAATTCCTGTATTGCCAGGTCCATCGATGCTTATGAATCGAAATATTTTATACACAGCGATAACGCGAGCTAAAAAATGTGTATGTCTTGTAGGTCAGCCATCGGTTTTTGATGAGATGTGTCAAAATACGTCTCAGGCAAAGCGATTTTCAGGACTGACTGAGAGAATAATAGAACTGTCAAATAAATAAAATAGAGTTCATTTCTATATAGAAATACTTCTCAGACCTTGAAATTTTTGTTGAGTAAGGTTGACATAAGTATGAGAATATAAAAAAGTCCTCATATTTTGATATGTAGCTTCTTTAATCTGGATAAGTGATATCTAGAAAGAGGGATCATACCAAAAATATGAGGACTTTATTAATATCTTATAGGTGGAACATTTTGTCGCCGCCCTTTTTCTTTTCAGGAGCAGGTGGCTCTGGTTTTGGCTTTGGTAATGTGTCGCTAAGTGCATTTGCCATTGCATCCTTACACTTTTGACAAAAACGACCGGTTTCAATTCCTGCACCACATTTTTCACATGTGATTCCGCCAACGCCAACTGAGAATTGAAGTCTTTCTTCGCGAACCCATTGTTGGATTTGTGTTGTAGTAACTTCGTTTTTCTCAGCAACTTCATTAACTGAAGCCCCAGGGTTGTCACGGATATAATCCTTTACCTGAAGGAATTTCTTTTCTGCTTCATCGCGACATACTGGGCAGATGTTTGGTCCGCTTAGATAATTGAATAGACGACCACAGTTTCTACAATTGCGAACATCCATAATTGTACCTCCTAGTTAATTTCACCTATACACATACAGAAGCAATATATCGATGCAACTTTGTGCTGTTTGAGGACGGCGGAAATCGCATCCATCGTACTGCCTGTTGTATATATGTCATCCACAATTAATACTTTATTTAATTGTATCGTATTTTCTGACAATTTAAAAGCATTTTGTATATTTTCTTTTCTTTCTAGTGGATTTAGTCCTTTCATTGGTTTTGTATCTACAATTCGATGAATATTGTTCGATAAAATCGGAATGTCAAATTCTTTGCTGAGAGCCTTTGCAATGACAGCAGCCTGGTTGTAACCGCGAGCTTTTTCTTTCTTTTTATACATAGGAACAGGGATAATTGCATCAAAATTTTGTTTTGAAAATTCATTCCTGTAAAGCATGGCTGTATACTTTGCAAAAGCTCTGCAATAACAGCGTTTGTTTGAATATTTGAGCCTGTACATAGCACTTTTCATAGGACCAAAGTATTGAAAGGTGGCGTACCCTTTGTCGAAAATGTGTGTAGTTTTTGCACAAGTCGAACAATATTCAGTGGTGGCATCTTTAAGTGGTCGACCACACTTCATGCAGGTGATATTGCCTACAATTTTTATATTTTTTAGACAGCTTTTACAAAAACTCTTTTTGCGGTCAGTAGCTGTAAGTATCTCATCACAACCGGGACAACGTGGAGGAAAGAGTAATTCTGTGACAAATAACACAAAACGTTTAAAAAAACTTCGCAAATTTATCTCCTTTACTAATTGACTTATTTATTTGTTCTAATTAAAATTTTACTGAAATAGGGATTTTGCCCGAAAGGAATAGTATGAGAAAAAGAATTTTTAGTATGTTGATGATATGTGTGGTGGCACTATCATCTGTAGCTTGTTCAGATAAAAAGGAAAATACGACTGCGGCTGCTCTTGCAGAAAAGTCTAAAGAGGAAAATTATTTATATAATATAACAGCATGTTTGTCAGATGACAATACCTATGATGATGTAATTTATCAGGGATTTTCAGATGCACTTGTAGATTATTGCGGCAAAGAGCATGTGAAAATCACTAAAAGAGCAGTTGGAGAGGATCAAAAAGCAAATGATGTTGTTGCAACTGCAATTAAGACAAATCCTGATATGCTTTTTACAGTAGGTAGTGATACATTGCTTGCTGCATCCTCTAAGACCAGCTCGATACCGATTATTGCAGCAGGTGTTGTGGATTTTCGTGGTACTCTTCGAATTGCTGATTCTGGTGCTACGAAATGGGATAAGCTTATTGGTACAAACATCACAGGTGTAAGTAGTAAGCCACCGATTGATGCACAGCTTTCTGTAATGATTGAATCATGTGATAAGCTTCAGAATGTCGCTCTTTTGTTTTCACCAGAGGATACAGATTCCATCTATCAGAATGAGATTTTTGAAAAATATCTCGATGAAGCTGGTATTCCCTGGAAGGAATATTGTATTCCAGCTACAGAAATTGCAGTTGAAGATGAAAAGGACGAAAAGCAGGATATTTTACCACCTGATAAGTTTGTAGCTCAGTCTGCAAAAGCAGGTATGGATAATGAGGTTATGAGCCTTGGTGAAGACGTTATCGTGGGTATTAATTCTCAGATGTCTACACGTGTTGCAAAGGTTTCTAAAAACTGGAAGCATGGCAAAATAGAAATAAATTCTGGTTCGGCAGATGAAGCTGAGGATAACGAGAAATCCGAGAAGAAACAGGAATCATCGGAAACTACATCAGATTCGAAGGTGAAGAAGCTTGATACAGATGCTTGTTTTGATATAGCTGCAGATGTATCCCTGGAAGATCGTGTGAATCAAATCTGTAGTGAATGTTCGGCAATTTTTATTCCATATCAGAGTATGCTGACGGACCAGCTTGAGACGATTTGTTCAATTGCAAATGAGGCTCAGGTGGTTACGGTAGGTGGAGATGAGGAAATAGGTGCATACACGCTTGTCAGTGCATTTTCTGATCCATATGACCTTGGCTATAGGGCTGGCAAAAAGGCTTATTCAGTATTGAGCGGTACAGATATTTCGACTATTAAGGTATCGAATGGTTCAGGAGATAATGTGGTGAAGCTTTATAATGCATCTGTTGCAGAGCTTTTCTCAAAGGAATTTCCAAAATCATTTAAAGAAAGAGAAGAATTTTTGTCATCTTATGAATATGGTAGTATGACAAAACGTCACGCCAGTGAAGAAGAGGATGAAAAATAATAAATTATGAATAAATCTGATATAAAAGCGGTAATTTTTGATTTAGATGGAACGCTAATTGATACTGAGCGAATTTATAGGATTGCCTGGCCAAAAGCTGTGGAGAAGATGGGATACAGTATGGAGGATGAGGATTATCTTTCTATGCGTTCTCTTGGTAGACCATTTGCTCTTAAAAAGCTACAGGCTATGTATGGTGAGGGTTTCGATTATGAAAAGGCAAAGGAAATCCGAAATGTGATTTTTAATGAAATTCTTACAGCAGAAGGCATTCAGAAAAAGCCAGGAGCAATAGAGCTTCTTTCTTATCTCAAAGAGAAGGGATATATCGTCGCTATTGCAACAGCTACAGATCCAGTTCGTGCAAACAAGTATGTTTCGGATGCAGGATTTGCGGATTATATTGATAAAGTGATTAGTGCATATATGGTACCAGAAGGAAAGCCATCACCTTTGGTATATCAATATGCTTGTGAGACATTGGGGCTTTCGCCTGAAAATTGTCTCGCTGTTGAGGATGCTCCAAATGGAGTGAAATCTGCTTCTTTGGCAGGTCTAAATGTGGCTATGGTTCCTGATCTCACACAGCCGGATGAGGAATTAAAAGAGCTGATAACCGTAAATGTATCAAGCTTAGATAAACTGATTTCATGGTTAGAGTAGTATTGTTATCTACTCTAACTTTTTTTATAATTAAAATTGTTCGAGATTGGTTAACAAGCAAATATATTATAGGGGGCTTTTATGAATATCGAAAGAATAACACAGACAAAGGATATTAAAAATTTTTCTTTAGAGGAAATGGAAACACTTGCTTTAGAAATTCGTGAGGGTATATTGCACAGAGTTTCAAAAATTGGTGGTCACCTCGGACCAAACTTAGGAATAGTTGAGGCGGCAATTGCTTTACATTATGTATTCGATTTGCCAGAGGATAAAGTCGTTTTTGATGTGTCGCATCAGAGCTATGCCCACAAAATGCTTTCTGGTAGATGGAAGGGATATTTTGATGAAGCACATTTTGCAGAGGTTTCTGGTTATACAAATCCAGAAGAAAGTGATTGCGATTCTTTTGTCGTTGGACATACATCTACATCAGTTAGTCTTGCCTGCGGTCTTGCAAAGGGTAGAGATTTAAGAGGCGGCAAAGAGAATATCATCGCAGTGATTGGTGACGGTTCACTTAGTGGTGGTGAGGCCCTGGAGGGACTTGATTTTGCCTCAGAGCTTGATAGCAATTTGATTATCGTCGTAAATGATAATCAGATGTCAATTGCTGAAAATCACGGAGGTTTGTATCAGAATTTGACAGCGCTTAGAGAATCAAACGGAACCTGTGAGTGCAACCTTTTCAAAGCGATGGGACTTGACTATACGTATGTAGCTGAAGGTAACAATATCAGTGCACTTATTGAAGCGTTTAAAAAGGTAAAAAATTCTAACTATCCTGTCGTAGTTCATATCAATACAATGAAGGGCCAGGGCTTTGATTTCGCAATGACTCATAAAGAGCAGATGCACTGGACAATGCCATTTGATTTAAAGCAGCCTGAAAACAGCTCGGCAGGCGCTGCACCTGAAAATTATGATGATATGACCTGTGAGTTTTTCCTTGAAAAAATGAAAAAGGATAAGAATGTTGTTGCTTTAGCTGCGGCAGTTCCAGTCTGCATCGGTTTTACTGCTGATAAGCGTGCACTTGCTGGCAAGCAGTTTGTCGATGTCGGCATATGCGAAGAGCATGCAGTTGCGATGGCATCTGGTATTGCAAAAAATGGTGGAAAGCCTGTGTTTGCAACTAATTCAAGCTTTATGCAAAGAGCGTATGATCAGATTTCTCAGGATTTATGTATCAATAGTAATCCTGCAACCTTACTTATAAATACAGCTTCAGTTTATGGCATGAACGATATTACCCACCTTGGAATTTTCGATATCCCTATGATGTCAAATATTCCAAATCTGGTATATCTTGCTCCAACAAACTGCGAAGAATATTTTGCCATGCTTGATTGGAGTATTGAGCAGGATAAGTATCCAGTAGCTGTCAGAATTCCTTGCAATGGAGTATTCCATACAAATGAGCCTGTCGATAAGGATTACTCTATTTTGAATAAATATCAAGTCACTCGTACAGGTGAAGCAATAGCTATTCTTGCCCTGGGCGACTTCTATCAGATTGGTGAAAAGCTTGCAGATATGATTTTAGAAAAAACAGGTAAAGCTCCAACCTTGATTAATCCACGTTATATCACTGGTCTTGACGACGAGCTTCTTAATAGTCTGGAGAAGAATCACACTAAAGTCATCACTTTAGAGGATGGAATTCTGGATGGTGGCTTCGGTGAAAAGATAGCTCGTTTCTACGGCCATAGCAATGTAAAGGTATATAATTATGGCCTGAAAAAAGAATTCTTAGACCGCTACGATGCCGCAGAAGTTCTATTCAAAAATAGAATTTCCCCAGCCTTAATCTGTGAGGATGTATTATAGTATTGTGGTTAGCCAGTAAGACAAAATCATTATTTTAAGTTGCGAAGCGTTATGGCTAGCCAGTTCCTGAAATGACCCAAGTCTGTGGCTTACGCGCTATTTTTATCCCTGCTTTTACTCTAGAGTGAGCTTAGAAAATTCTAAAAGTCCTTTACTAGATCTTTTGCATCCGCTGCCATGGACGGCAGCGGAAGGTTGAGCAGGCACACGGAAGTGCCTTCTCAACCGGTGGAAAAAATCTTGTAAAGGACTTTTTGAATTTTCTTAGCAAACGGCCCGAGTAAAAACAGGAATAAAAATAGCGCGTAAGCCACAGGCTTGGGTCATTTCCCCTATGAAACACTATGAAACTCTATCCCGAAGTCTCCCTATTTATAAAAGGAACTTGTATATTAGTCAATGATGTGACACCAACTTTTCAAAAATAAAAAGGTTGGTATGCTATGATGAATTTTAATCGGTGAACAGGTACTGTTACAACTCATTCTTATTCCGCTTGTCTACTTTTTTATCTGCAAGGTTTTGTACTGTCAAGGTTGCAAAGCACCCTTAACAGGGCAAGACCTTGACAGTACAAAACCTTGCAGAGTTTTATTAATCAAGCGGAATAAGAATTATTGTGTCTCTAGTTCGAGACGCTTTTCTAATGGGGACTTCCACCCCAATACTTGCATTGGTATATTATTAGAACGATTTAGATATCGTTTCATTTGGAGCAGTAAATCGTTGTAATCGTAGAAAGACATATGGTTGTAGAATCTTTCTTGATCATTACGGTGGCTGCGTTCTACTTTGCCGTTGTGTCTAGGTGTACGAGGACGGATTCTTTTATGTTCGATACCGATTTCAGAGCAAATCACATCCAATGGATGGGTGCGGTCTGTTTTCTTAACATGAGTAAATTCAGCACCGTTGTCGGTTTGAAGTATATCAGGTTGATACCCGAAGTATGTAATGGCTCTCTTTAAGAAGTCAACGGTTGAATAGCTGCTTTGCTCCATATATGGATAAATAAAGCGTTCTCTGGATGCTTCGTCAATAACTGTGTATTGAAAGTATTTTTGGGGTACATTCCCAGCATAACAAGCTGTTGGGACATATTTGACGTCCATTTGCCACTTAATACCAAGCTCTGTAGGCGTATCATAATGCTTAGACTTGCTTTTCTTTTTGGTAGACGGCGCATAGCTAGAGTAACCCAAGCGTCGATAAACACGATAGAGCGAGCCAGGATGACGAGAGTATCCCTTGGCAGAGCGAAGCTTACCATAGAGCTCACATACAGAAATTTTTGGATTACGTCGATGATAATCCTGAATCCACTTAAGTTCTTCCTGGGTATGAGAATTAGGGTGAGGAGTCAGAGGTCGATGTGATTTATCAATCAAAGATTCTTTGGTGCCATCAAACTTTTTATTCCATCTCAGGAGAGAAGATTTTGAGATGTGGTATCGCCTGCAGACAAAAGAAACGCCTACGCCAGTGCGATATAGTTTGACTGCATAAAATTTTGTATTAAGTTCATGTGGTAAATATCGTTGTGAGTATGTTATTGTATTCATGACGGTTGATGTTCCTTTTTTATAGAATTTTGGTTTGGCGATTAAAATTCTATAGGACTCAACCGTTTTTGTATAGTGGTAAGGTGTCACATCAATTGTAACCCTACAACCATTAGCTGAAATTATACGTTGACGATAGTTTATTCGTATGTTATTATATCTGAGTATGCCGCTCAGTGTGGTTTTTAAGTGTGTCATTTTTTGACACCACCGAAACTGGCGAGTAATGATAAAAAGGAGGAGCAACACATGTACGCAATTATTGCAACAGGTGGTAAGCAGTACAAGGTTTCTGAAGGCGATATCATTACCATTGAAAAGCTTGGCGTAGAGGCTGGTGAGAAGGTTACTTTTGATCAGGTTCTTGCAGTTAGCGATAAGGAACTTAAGATCGGTGATCCTACAGTTTCTGGCGCTTCAGTTGAAGCATCTGTCGTTAAAGAAGGCAGAGGTAAGAAGGTAATCGTTTACAAGTACAAGAGAAAAACAGGTTACCACAATAAGAATGGTCACAGACAGGCTTTCACACAGGTTAAGATCGAAAAGATTAACGGTTAATTATGATTTCCGTAAAAATTTTTAAACATGAGGATCAATACACTGGTTTTGTGATGGACGGTCATGCAAAGTACGGACGATTTGGAAAAGATATTGTTTGTGCTGCTGTATCAGCTTTAGTTCTCACAACAGTTAATAGTGTTGAAAATTTTACTGAAGATAGCTTTTCAGGTGACGCTTCACCTGATGGCGGACATATTTCCATGGAGTTTGAAGCTCCTAATTCTTCAGATTTACAATTACTTATTAAGTCTATGATTCTTGGTTTAAGTGAAATCGAAAAAAAATACGGCAGTAAATATATTTCACTGCAATTTGAGGAGGTGTAAGACATGTTAGAAATGAACCTTCAGTTCTTCGCTCATAAAAAAGGTATGGGTTCTACAAAGAACGGTAGAGACTCAGAAGCAAAGAGATTAGGTGCTAAAAGAGCAGATGGTCAGTTCGTTAAGGCTGGCAATATCCTTTATAGACAGCGTGGTACAAAGATTCTTCCTGGTAATAATGTAGGCATCGGTGGAGATGATACACTTTTTGCCTTAGTTGATGGTGTACTTCGTTTCGAAAGAAAAGGTAGAGATAAGAAGCAGGCTTCTGTATATCCAAAGGAGCAGTAATTTTATTGACCCGGCTTTTTTAGTCGGGTCTTTTATTATAATAAATTCACTTAATAATTCGTACACGGTAGGAGTAATTTGACCTTGGATCCGTGTATTTGCTTATTTTAAAGGAGATAACAATGTTTGCTGATAGAGCAAAAATAATAATAAAATCTGGAAAAGGTGGCGACGGCCACGTTAGCTTTAGACGTGAAAAATATGTGCCAAACGGCGGTCCCAATGGCGGTGATGGTGGAAAAGGTGGAGATATAATCTTTGAAGTTGACCCAGGTCTTAATACATTAACAGATTATAGACATCGTAGAAAATTTGCTGCTGAAAATGGACAAGAGGGTGGCAAGGATAATTGTCATGGTAAGAATGGTGCTGATTTAATTTTAAAGGTACCAGAAGGAACAATAATTAAAGATGCTGAAAGTGGTAAGGTTATTGCTGATATGTCAGGCGATAACAAAAGACAGATAGTTTTACCCGGGGGTAAAGGCGGGCTTGGAAATCAGCATTTTGCAACATCGACTATGCAGGCTCCAAAATATGCAAAACCAGGTGTTGATGCTATTGAAATTGAGGTTGTACTCGAATTAAAGGTAATTGCTGATGTTGGTCTTGTTGGTTATCCCAATGTTGGTAAATCAACATTTTTATCAAGAGTTACAAATGCTCAGCCTAAAATTGGTAATTATCATTTTACGACTTTATCACCAAACCTTGGTGTTGTTGATGTTGATGATATCAATGGTTTTGTAATTGCAGATATTCCTGGACTTATTGAAGGTGCTTCAGATGGTGTTGGTTTAGGGCATGAGTTTTTGCGCCATATCGAAAGAACGAAGGTTATTATCCATATGGTTGATGGAGCTTCAGTAGAAGGAAGAGACCCAATTGAGGATATTCATACAATATCTGCCGAATTAAGCGCATATGATTCAAAATTACTTGAAAAGCCTCAGGTAATTGCTGCAAACAAAATTGATGCACATATGGGAAATTCAGAAGAAACTATTCAAGCCTTGCGTGATGAATTTGAGCCAAAGGGGATAAAGGTTTTTCCGATTTCTGCTGTATCTGGTCAGGGACTAAAGGAATTATTGTATGAGGTAGTTCGTTTGTTAAATACTTGCGATTCTACACCGATTGTATATGAGCAGGAATTTGACCCAACTATTAGAGCTTTTTCTGATGAGCCATATACAATTGAAATCAATGACGAGGGTGACTATGTTGTTGAGGGACCTAGAATTGAAAAAATGCTTGGTTATACGAATCTTGAATCAGAAAAAGGATTCCTATTTTTCCAGAATTTCCTACGAGAGCAGGGTATTCTTGAGGAGCTTGAGGCTCGTGGCATAACTGATGGTGATACTGTTCGTATGCATGGATATATTTTTGATTATTATAAATAGTCTTGATTTTAGTAATATTTATATTAAAGTATAAATGCTTTACTTGAGGAGTATTTTCTAAATATTTATGGTATTGACTTAAGTAATATTAATATAAATATTGAATTTAATAAACACTATATTATTAATCATTTCAATATTTTAAATAATAATAATTTAGTTTATTTATAGTAATTTGTTTAGGATGTATATTTAAATTTAGAAAGGAAACATTCTCAATAGTTTGAGAATAGGAAATTTTTCATGAATAATAAACAAAGAGCATATCTTTCTTCACTGGCATCTGATATGAATGCAATTCTTCAAATCGGTAAAAATTCACTTACACCTGAATGTATAGAGGCTGTAAATGAAGCATTAAATGCAAGAGAATTAATTAAGATTTCTGTTTTAAAAAATTGTGATGACGATACAAGAAGTATTGCTGAGGTTATTTCTGAGCGTACTCATTCGCAAATTGTGCGTGTTATCGGTCATAAAATAATTTTATATAAAGCTGCAAAAAATCCAAAAATTAAACTTCCTGAATAAAAGGGGGGGATATATGGCAAGAATTGGAATTTATGGAGGGACGTTTAATCCTGTTCATAAAACACATATTGAAATAGGTAAAATTGCTTTTTCTCAATTAAATTTGGATAGGCTTATTTTTCTTATTTCTGGTGAGCCGCCACACAAGGATTCGGCTGAAAATGTTTTAACCTTTCAAAGGCTTGAAATGCTGCAATTAGCATTGGCTGACGAAGAAAATTTTGAAATTGATACCAGAGAGATTTATAGAAGTGGCAAAAGCTATTCTTACTTGACTCTTCAAGAGTATAAAGTAGAATTTCCTGATGATGAGTTATATTTTATCATGGGAAGTGATAGTATTTTGCAGTTTCAAAACTGGGTGAATCCAAATATTATTACAGAGTTGGCTACAGTTGCAGTTGTTCTTCGTGCAGGAGATGATATTGATGAGGTTAAAGAGTGCCTTACAAATTTAGAGAATCTTTACAATAAAGAATTCATTTTACTTGATTTTAAGCCCAATGATTTTGCATCATCTACTGTAAGAAAAAATCTTGATGATAATCAGGTATTAAATAATCAATTATCAACAAATGTGATTGAATACATAAAAGAGCATAATCCTTATGGAAAAGTATATTCTATGGATTGCATTTCAGATATTGATTCTAAGGTAAAGAAGGTGCTAAAAACGTCCAGATATACGCATACACTTGGTGTTGCAAATATTTGTTATGCTTTAGCAATTAAGTGGGCCTATCCGGCAAATAACGCGTATTTAGCAGGTCTTTTACATGATTGTGCCAAGTGCATATCAGATAGCGAAAGATTGTCAGTATGTAAAAAGAATGATATTTCAATTACACCTATAGAAAAGAAATATCCTCATCTTTTACACGGTAAGGTCGGTGCATTTTATTGTACTCATAAATATGGAATTGATGATAATCAAATTGCGCATGCGATTTCAATTCATACAACAGGCTGTCCAAATATGAATTTATTGGACAAGATTCTGTTTGTTGCAGATTATATTGAACCAAATCGAAATAAGCAGCCTCGATTAGATGTTTTAAGAAGAGTTGCTTTCGAGAATTTGGATAAATGTGTTTATATGATTTTAGAGGATACAGTAAATTATTTAAATACAAATCCAGAAGAAACAGACCCGACAACGATAGAAACTTTTGAATTTTATAAGAATATTATGAGGTAAATATGGAAACTAGAGAATTAGCTAAAATTGTTTATAAAGCACTTGATGATAAAAAGGGAATAGATATCAAAGCTATTGATATTTCTGAAATTTCACCAATCGCAGATTATTTTATTATTGCATCTGCTTCAAACCCTAATCAGCTTTCAGCTATGCAGGAGGAAGTTGATAGAATGATGTATGAAAATGGCAGACAGGCCAAAAGTGTCGAAGGAAATAATAAATCTACTTGGATTTTGATGGATTACGAAGACATTATTGTTCATTTGTTTTCTGAAGAGGATAGAGCATTTTATAATCTTGAGAGAATTTGGCAGGATGGAATTATTATAAGCGGCGATGAGTTGTAAAAGCTGCGTAAAATATTGATAAAATTATCTGTATTGGATGCTATTTATTATGGTAGCATCCTTTTTTATTTGAAGTCTGCAGTAAAAAAGTGCAAAAATATTGATAAGTGCGTTAATATTGTATTGAAAGTAGGAAATTATATTATAATAATTAAAAATTATTTTTTTGAAGTGTGCTGATGAAAATCTTTATAATTTCTTTATAAATTTTTTGCGATATCTGAAACATATTTCAATATACTTCAAACATGAAAACAAAAATGTTTTGAAAGGAGACATTAAAAATGAATGAAAATGTTATAGAAACTAGAAATGTGTCGAAGATTTATGGAAAGAATAAAGCAGTCAAGAACATTTCTATGCATGTACCGCAGGGGGCGATTTACGGAATAATCGGAAAAAATGGTGCAGGTAAAACAACACTTATGAAAATGCTGACAGGACTAAGTAAATGCTCTGAAGGTGAAATTATTCTCTTTGATGAAGAAAACACTTCTGTTTCATATGCACAAAAACGAATTGGTCTTCTAATTGAAGCTCCTGGTGTTTATGAAAATATGACAGCATATGATAATTTGAAGTTAAAAGCTATTGGGATGGGCGTGTATAATACGCAGGATATCAAAGATATAATTGATTTGGTAGGACTAAGGAATGCAGGAAATAAGAAAGTAAAGAACTTTTCTTTAGGAATGAAGCAACGTTTGGGAATCGGGCTTGCTCTTATTGGTTCACCAGATTTACTTATTTTAGATGAGCCAATTAATGGATTGGATCCACAGGGAATAATTGAGGTAAGACAGCTTATTGAAAAGCTGAATCAGGAAAAAAATATTACTGTTCTTATTTCAAGCCATATTTTAGTAGAACTATATAAAGTGGTAACGCACATTGGCATTATTGATAAAGGGGAATTGGTAATTGAATTGACCAAACATGAATTAGATGAAAAGTGTAAAAAGAAATTAATGATAAAAACTAATGAGCCAAACAGAGTAGCTGTAATACTTGAGGAAATGCAGCTTAATGAATATAGCATTTCCCCAGAAGGTATTGTGTATTTGTATGATGGTCTAGATAGAGTATCTGAGATTAACATAAAGCTGGTACAAGAAGGAATAATGATATCTGCTTTAGAAATTCAAAATGATAATCTTGAAGATTTTTATATGAGTATTACAGAAGATTAATTTTAGAAAGGTTTGGTAAAATAAGATGAATATAGTTAAAATGAATTTATATAGATTTTTCAAAATGAAAGCTGTGTATGTGTTTATGCTTATAACCACATTATTGGTAGCATTTATCGTAGTTGATGGACGTGCAACTTCAGATGAGGAAATGCAGCTTTATCAGGAAATGGAAGCAGAAAATGGAGGAACGGCTGGAATTGCTATAGGAATAATGGATTCGTTTAATATTGATAGTGTTACATCTGAATTTATCAGTTCATCAATACTACTTGTTTTTATTGCAATTTTTATGAGTATTTTCTTCAATAAAGAGCGTTCAAAGGGGTATCTTAAGAACTTGAATTCCTGTACGAATAAGAGAAACAATTTGTTCTTATCTAAAATTCCTGTAGTTATTATTTTTGTATTAATGCTTTTTGTTTCTGTGTGGATTAGTGCATATTTTATTTGTGATAAGGTTATTACATGTACTTTTTCTGAATTTATAATTTATAATGTAATAGAGCTTATTATTCATATTGCATTTGGTGTATTTATCTGTATGTTGAATGAATTATGTAGAAGTACAATTTCACTTGTTCTTGGAATTGTTGCGGCAGTAGCTGTACCTACAGCCATTTTATCAGGTGTGATGCATCTTATTCCGGGATTAGCAAAACTTTCTGCAATTTGTAATTTCTTTACAGCAACCTTAGTACCACAGGTATGTTTAAATGGTACAATTGAGTCCGCAGTTGCTTTACCAATTATTGTAGGTGTTGCAGTTATTCTTGCTGGAATTTATGCAGTAATTGGATTATTAAGTATAAATAAACGTGATTTATTTTAGTGTTTACCCCCACTTAATAAGTGGGGGATTTACCATTTCTTGAAGGGGTAAGTATGCTATTAATATGTATTATTTTAGGAATTTGTTTAATAGGAACATTGATATGGATTGTCCGTTGTAATAAGCAAATTGTTGAACTTTCTGAACAAATCAAATTTCATAGAATAAAAAATAGTAATGTGTCATATAGTTTAGATGTTCATTCAAAAGGGTTTGAAGCATTACGAAATGAGCTTGATTTATCAAATCGAAGTGCCTTAGATAATGTAAATATTGTAAAACAACATGAGACACAGATGAAGAATCAAATTACTGATATTTCACATGATATTAGGACACCATTAACCTCGATTTCAGGATATTTGCAGATGCTGCAGGTTACTGAAGATATTGAAAAAAAAGAAAAATATTACTCAATTATTCAAGATAGATTAACTACGTTGTCAAATATGTTGGATGATTTTTTTGTGTACTCAAAGATAAATAGTGAAGTTACAAACAAATGTAAAGATGCTGTAGATGTTAAAAATGTATTATCGCAGGTTTTGCTAAATTATTATGATTCCTTTAATGAAAAGGGGATTAATGTATCAATATCAATGGACGAAGGTAATGTCCAAATATTTGCAGTTGAAGAGAATATTGAGCGTATTTTCTTGAATTTGACAAAAAATATTCTTGTTCACGGAAAACGTAGCTGTAAAATTTCACTAGTTAATGAGAAACAGAGTGTAAAAATTTTCTTTTTAAATGAAACAGAAGAAGTGCTTTCTGGAAAATTGGATAAAATTTTTGAGCGATGCTATCGTGGTGATGTATCTCGAAGCACCCAGGATGGTACGGGTTTAGGCCTTGCAATAGCAAAAGGGTTGGTAGAAAACAATAAGGGTACAATTTCCTGTGAGATAACTGAGGAAGGATATTTTTGTATTATTGTAGAATTTCCAGTGATGAAAGGATAGTAATATGTTGAAGAAGAAATTACTTGTAATTGAAGATAATAATGAGATAAATCAGATGGTTACTGAGTGGTTTTCTTTAAATGATTTTGAAGTAAAATCAGCATTTTCTGGAACAGAAGGTCTACTTTATTTTTCGACGGAGCCTTTTGATGTGATTATTCTAGATTTGATGCTACCAGGAATGTCGGGTGAAGAAATTTTGAAAAATATTCGTATGAAATCAGATATTCCAGTAATTGTTGCTTCAGCTAAGGTTAGTGTAGAGGAAAAAATCGAATTACTTGAGAGCGGAGCAAATGATTATGTTACAAAGCCTTTTGATTTGCGTGAATTATTAGCGCGTGTTCATGTTCAATGTAATATATCTTCTAAAGTGAGTAAGAATACTATACAAGATAATAATAATTTGATTCAATACAAAGAGCTTGTTATTAATCAAGAGCTTCGAACTGTTAATATTCAGGGCGTGGAGCTGAATCTTACCAGACAGGAATATGCGATAATACTTCAGCTATTTTTACATCCGAATAAGATTTTTTCTAAGGATGAATTGTTTGAGCTAGCTTGGAATGATTATTATGAAGGTGCCGATAAGACGATGAATGTGCATATTAGTAATATTCGAAATAAGATAAAAGCGCTTACCGATGAGGTGTATATTGATACAGTGTGGGGGATTGGATATAGGGCAAGTAAATAAAAAAGTATGCTTTTTGAAAAATAAAATTTCTATCTATATTCTCTAGCCAATTTCAACTTATCACTCTTCCCTTCATCGCCCACCACCTGTTTTCTGCGACACTATAATTTTTGATGTAATATGCTAGGCTGGTTCTTATCGCTTCATCCCCCTGCACTTGCAATTGTAAAAGCCGTTAAGAAATCCGGCATAGCAAGTCCCGCAGATATGAGTGTCTTATCCGCGGCTTCGACAATTTTTTTAAATTTCCTTTTGGGGCGAACAGCTTCATATGTTGAGGGGGAATTCCCAAATCCTGTGGCTCGTGCCATCCATACTTACATTTTTGCTCATACCGTTCACTAAGAAAATTAGACAAGTCCTTTGCAAGATTATTCCCACCGTCTGAGAAGTTACATCGTGTGCCTGCTCAGCCTTCCGCTGCCGTCCATGGCAGCGGATGTGAATAATCTAGCAAAGGACTTGTCGAATTTTCTAAGCTCACTTTAGAGCAAAAATGTAAGTATGGATGGCACGAGCCACAGGATTTAGGAATTCTGAGAAGTATATAAAGCTGTCCGCCCCAAAAGGAAATTTAAAAAAATTGCCGAACCTCGGGAAGACACCATATCTGCTAGACTTGCTATGCAGGATTTTAGGATTTGACAGCTTGCACGCACAGGTGTATGGCAACCTTCAAAAGCTTGGACATATTATTTCACAACCTTCAAAACGCAGAAAAACATAAAATGGCAACAGGTATGGCAGTTTTGAACCAACTAGGGTAATTATAAGAATATTTTAGGGTGTAAAAAAACCAGGCTTAAAGCCAATGTCATGATGCCGGGGTCAATACTAGCATTTTAGTATGACCTATTTTATATATGAACCTTGAAAATTTAATATTTTACTGAATTAGAGTGTATTTTTATGGTGTATGCCATATATGTTGAGTCAAGTCCATTTTTGTGTGTAAATTCATCTTTCAGTTATAATGCTTATTCTTATGCTGCCTTTAGGTTTAGTAATGTCTTTTGAATGGAGTTTAGCTTGTCATAGTATTCTTTCATGTCAAAGAGTCTTTGAGCAACGCT
>JAZLJM010000106.1:0-48623 GCA_045617805.1 Pseudobutyrivibrio sp. | reverse complement strand
TTTTTCAACAGTCGCTAAATATGTCTGACCAATTAATGTACTATTTAATTCAATAATATCAAGAGGATTATCATTTTCATCAAAAGAAACCAAAAATGTATATTGTTTCTCTTTAAAAGCTCCTCTGGTTACAATTATTTTATTAACGTTCATCTCCAATATCACCTAAGGAAATAAATTCATTTGATTCGCCAGTATACATATCCACACGCTTAATAAAAAGATTCATAACACTTGGCTCTTCTAAATCGCCAATAAATTCATGAAAAGCTTTAATCAAAAGCTCTGGTTTAATATTATCTACTGAACCACTCGAAATCATGATATCGTAAACAGGAACCTTCCCATCAAAAGATATGTCAAAACGATAAACAAGAGGTTTTAAATCAAGCTCACGAGTACCCTTCTTTGTTTCCTTTACAATCATAATGGAAGCAGCATCATCAAAAAATAACTTCTTTAAATCAAGTAGATTATCAATATATGTGATATCATTTTGAGAATCTTTATAGGTAACAATGTAATGAGATGCAGTAACGGCCGACATAGCCTTAGTCGCATTATCTGGAAGATATTTAAAACTTTTTATATAAAGTCCATCTACCATATTATCATTAAGTCGTTTAATAGCATCCTTTGAGCTTATTTCCTCATTTATCTCAATATCCATATATTCACCCTCGGAAGTAATACCAACTCCGAGTGGCAAAGCAAATGCCATTATTTGATGAGGATTAAAGCCTTCTGAATATTTAATTTTTAACTCAGCTCTTTTTACAGCCTTCTGAAAAAATCTCATTAAATCAAGGTGCCCTACGTATTGCATTGCCCCTGTTTTTTCAAATTTAACTCTTACGCGCAAAACAAACCCCCGTTGATAAATCAATACAGCCGCAGCCACTACACTGCATCTTACAATTTGGAGTAACCTTTTCACTCATAGCATTATTCCATTCACGCTTAAGGAATTCCTTACTAACATGAACATCAATAAAATCCCATGGTAATATTTCATCCAAGTCACGTTGACGATATGCATAAAAATCAATAGAAATATTATTTTTATCAAATGCTTCAAGCCATTTTGAAAAATCAAAATATTCGCCCCAGGCATCAAAATAACAACCATTTTTATACGCATCAAGAATTGCTGCCGAAAGTCGTCTATCACCTCTGGCAAAAATCCCCTCAAGAACAGTAACATCCGAATGGTGCCAATTGTATTTTAAGGATTTTTGATTGAGTTGAGCTTTCATCTCATCATTTACAACCTTTGCTCTTCTCAAATATTCGCCAGCCTCATACATTGGTGCCCATTGCAAAGGTGTAAACGGCTTAGGAACAAAAAATGAAGTAGAAATTGTAATCTGGCAACGACCATTTCTATTTTCTTTTGGAACAGTATCATAATAAAGTGCTGCAATCTCATTTGCTAATTGTGGAATTGCCTGCATATCCTCATCTGTTTCTGATGGTAAACCAAGCATAAAATAAAGCTTTACCTTATTCCAGCCACCTTCAAATGCAAGCTTTGCGCCGCCCAAAATATCTTCAACTGTAAGACCTTTATTTATTACATTACGCATACGCTGCGAACCAGCCTCAGGAGCAAAGGTAACACTACTTTTACGAACATCCTGAACCTTACTCATAACATCAAGTGAAAAAGCATCAATTCGAAGCGAAGGAAGTGAAATATTAACACCTTCACTGATACATTCTTCAATCAAATAATCCAAAAGCTCACCCAAAGCATGATAATCACTTGAACTCAAAGATGATAACGAAATTTCCTCATGTCCTGTCGATTTAAGCAATGCTTTTGCCTGCTCTTTTAATACCTCAACCGATTTTTCTCTATTTGGACGATAAATCATACCTGCCTGACAAAATCTACAGCCACGAATACATCCACGCTGAATCTCAAGCACAACTCTATCCTGAATAGCTCTAACAAAAGGTATAAGCATTTTTTCAGGATATACAGATTTATCCATATCAGTTACAGCCTGTCGTTGAATTGTCTTCGGAACATCATCAAATATCGGTGAAAAGCTTTCTATTGTGCCATCTGCTTTGTATGAAACAGTATAAAGTGATGGAACATAGATTCCAGGAATTTTAGAGGCTTCACGTAAAAATGCCTCACGGGAATAATTCTTGGAAAACTTGTGTTTCTTATACAAATCAAGCAATTCATCGTAGCTGGTTTCACCCTCGCCCACATAAACCAAATCAACAAAATCAGCTATAGGCTCTGGATTATATGCACAAGGACCACCAACAATAATTATTGGATCATCATTTCTTCTATCCTTTTGCAAAAATGGAATGTTTGACAAATCAAGAATCTGAAGAATATTGGTATAGCACATCTCATATTGAAGAGTAATTCCAATAAAATCAAAATCGATGATTGGATCCTGTGATTCCAACGCAAAAAGAGGTATATTTCTTTCCTTCATAAGCTGATGTACATCAGGCCAAGGCGAATATACCCTCTCACAATATGTATCCTCTCTTCGATTAAACATATCATACAAAATAGCAATTCCTAAATGCGACATGCCAACCTCGTAGACATCAGGAAAGCACATTGCAAACCTGATATCTACTTTTGATGGATCCTTTTTTATACTATTAAATTCATTTCCGATATATCTTGCCGGCTTATCACAGGTCAGCAAAATATCATCTGGTAAAGCTAATTTTTTCATTAAACTCCTATCGTTGAGATAATTCTGATGTAACATCTTCCCAAGTAACACCCTTTTGCGCCATAAGCACCATTATGTGATACAAGAAATCAGCTATCTCATATTTGGTTTCTTCAGGATTTGGATTTTTAGCTGCAATTACAATTTCCGTAGCTTCCTCTCCAACCTTTTTAAGAATTTTATCAAGGCCCTTATCAAATAAATAATTTGTATAAGATCCTTCCTTTGGATTATCTCTTCTCTCAAGTATAGTAGCATATACATCCTCAAATACCTTTAGAGGATTTCTCTCAACATATTCCTTTTTTACAATTTCATTAAAGAAACAGCTTGGAGCTCCAGTATGACATGGAACACCAACTTGAGAAACCTTTGCCAAAATTGTATCAAAATCACAATCAGCAGTTAAAGATTTAACATATTGAAAATGTCCACTTGTAAGCCCCTTTACCCATAATTCATTTCTAGAACGAGACCAATATGTCATCTTTCCAACACGAATTGTGTTTTTAAAGGCCTCTTCATTCATATAGGCTACCATTAAAACCTCATTAGTTTTAAAGTCCTGCACAACAACAGGTACAAGGCCTTGTGGATTAAGCTTTAAATCTGACCAAGCAAGCTTTGGCTCAAAATTATCCATTTTAATGCCTGCATCCGACAACTCACATTTTAGCTGCATAATATCAGTTGATTTATCATTAATAAATTCACCTGATATACCACGAATTTTGTTTGACATTAAAAGTGAAGAAATGTATTCAAAATCATAATTTTTAACATCAACTATGTATGGAATATCTGTAATATTTTCAAGTCCCTCTAAAAGTCCCTTATTCATAATAAGTAACTCATGGATATTATCTTCAAGAAAATCCTTTGTCTTAAAGAGAAAATCTACATTTGTAAGCGAAACAAGAATCTTTTCAGGACCAAATCTATCAGATGCCTCCTTTACAAGCTCAACAGTCTCAGGCTTTGAGCCATTCAAAATAACCTCAATACAACCCGCATATAAAAGCTTTTTAACATCCTCAAGTCGCTTGATATTTCCACCACCAGCAGTCTTAATTTCGATATTTCGATTTATCTCTCTGATTGCTAGGATATTTTTTTCATGCTCCTCATCAGAATCAGATAAGTCATAGCAAATAATTTTATCTACTCCACTATCATCATAAACAGACGCAAGCTCAACAACATCCATCTTAGAATCAAGCTCCTGTGGATTTTTTACAGCCATACCATCCTTGATATAAATTGTCGCTACAATATTTTTATGCTCCATAATAATCCTCCATTAAAGAGCTCCCTTAGTAGACAATACATCTGAAATTCTTGGATCTACTAATGTTGCTTCATCGAGAGCCTTTGCAAAAGCTTTAAACATCGCTTCACACATGTGATGTGCATTTCCTGGTGTTAAAACCTTAATATGTAAATTCATCATTGCTCCATAGCTAACTGCATAGAAAAACTCTTTTACCATTTCGCTATCCATATAGCCAATTTTTTCAGTTGGAAATTCAGCTTCAAAAGAAAAATATGGTCTATTACACAAATCAATTGCGCATAAAACAAGAGACTCATCCATTGGTAAAATACAACTACCATAACGCTTGATTCCTTTTTTTGCACCAATAGCCTTTTTTATCGCATTACCAAGGACAATACCTGTATCCTCAATTGTGTGGTGACAATCAACCTGCAAATCTCCTGTAATATGTGCAGATAAATCAAATAATCCGTGACGTGCAAAGCCATCCAGCATGTGGTCAAAAAAACCAATCCCTGAATTTACATCACAAATTCCTGAACCATCGATATTGAAATCAATAGTAATATCTGTCTCTTTTGTTTTTCGTGCAATTTTTGCTCTTCTTTCTTCCATATCAATAGCCCCCACAATAATTAAATGTCTTCAAATCTAACCTTAATTGAATTTGCATGCGCGGTAAGCTGCTCATTATTTGCAAATTTAACAATATCTGGATAAACAGCCTTAAGCGCCTCTTTTGAATATGAAATAATACTTGATTTCTTAATAAAGTCATCCACAGAAAGCGCTGAGAAAAATTTAGCTGTACCGTTTGTAGGAAGTACGTGGTTAGGACCAGCAAAATAATCGCCAAGTGGCTCTGACGAATACTGACCAAGGAAAATAGCACCAGCATTTTTAACGTATGTCATTGTCTCAAATGGATTTGCTGTTACAATTTCAAGATGCTCAGATGCAATAGCATTTACGCAATCAATAGCATCCTTCATATTGTCAGCAACAAGTAAATATCCAAAATTTGTTAATGATTTTTCAATAATCTCTTTTCTTGATAAAATCTCAACAAATCTATTAATCTCTTTTTCAACTTCATCTGCAAGCTTTTGGCTTGTAGTAACAAGAATCGCTGATGCCATCTCATCATGCTCTGCCTGTGAAAGTAAATCAGCAGCTACATAAGTAGGATTTGCTGTCTCATCAGCAAGAACAAGAATTTCAGAAGGTCCAGCAACTGAATCGATTGAAACATGTCCGAAAACAGCCTTCTTTGCAAGTGCAACAAAAATATTACCAGGTCCAACAATCTTGTCTACTTTGGTAATTGACTCAGTACCAAAAGCAAGTGCTGCAATTGCCTGTGCACCGCCACACTTATAGATAACATCAACACCAGCTTCGTGTGCTGCAACAAGTGTACTAGGGTTAACCTTTCCCTCGCTATTACATGGTGTAGTCATATAAATATTTGGAACGCCTGCTACCTTTGCGGGAACAACGTTCATAAGAACAGATGAAGGATAAACAGCCTTTCCACCAGGAACATAAACACCAACCTTATCAAGTGGAGTTACCTTCTGTCCTAAGATAATTCCTTCCTCTGATGTAAACCAGCTATTCTGGCGTTGTTTTTCGTGATAAGCCTTGACATTTACTAAAGATTTTTTAATTACATCAATTAATTCATCTGAAACTAAAGTATAAGCTTCATCGATTTCTTCCTCTGTAACAATGATATTTGATGCATTAATGTCAGCCTTGTCAAATTTCTTGGTATACTCAAAAATAGCCTTATCACCATTTTCGCGGACATTAGCGATAATTTCATTAACTGTATTTTCGTACTCTGTGTACTGGCTAGGACTTCTCTTTAACAAAGACTCTAAAATATTATCAATTGTTGAACTATCTAATTTAAGCTTTTGCATTTTCAAGCGCTCCCTTCAGCTTTTCAATTAAATCTGTAATTCTATCATGCTCCATTTTCATAGAAACCTGATTAACAACCATTCTTGCAGAAAGTGGACAAACCTCTTCTAAAACTGTAAGTCCATTTTCGCGAAGTGTAGAACCAGTTTCTACAATATCTACAATAACCTCAGACAAACCTACAATTGGTGCAAGCTCGATTGAACCATTAAGCTTTACCAGTTCAACTGTCTGATGTTTTTTATTGTTAAAATAATCCTTAGCAATTCTAGGATATTTAGAAGCAACACGAATTAATTCATGATGATCCAACAATTCTCTTGCAGACTCTGGACCACATACACACATACGACATTTACCAAAGCCTAAATCTAAGACCTCGTAAATATTTCTATTTTCTTCAAGAATTGTATCTTCACCTACAACACCGATATCTGCAGCTCCATACTCTACATAAGTAGGAACATCAGGACCCTTTGCCAAGAAAAATCTAAGCTTAAGCTCCTCATTTGTAAAAATAAGCTTTCTAGTATCAGGATCCTTCATCTCTTCCATCGTAATTCCAATACTTTCAAATAAAGCTAAAGTTTTTTTTGCAAGTCTGCCCTTTCCAAGCGCAAACGTTAGATATCTATCTTCACTCATAATCTCTCACCTATTGTCTTTCTAAAGCTAACATTAATTGATCAACTGTAATTGCAAAACCGATTGCAGCAGCGTCCTTACCAAAATGAGAAAGTAAAGTATCATATCTACCGCCTTTTACGATTGGTTCACCTGTTCCATAAGCATAGCCTGAGAAAATTATACCTGTATAATATTTATACTCACTATTCATTCCAGGCTCAAAAGAAACATAATCAATTACATTGTCCTTCTCCAAAAGCTTTGCTAAATCGTATAAATATTTCAAAGCATCATAAACCTTTGGAAACTGCTTTGCACTAGAAAGATAATTTGAAATCTCTTCAGCAGAATCAAGAATCTTGCCAGTAATGTCAAAAAGCTTAATCAAATCCTCTGAAACTGATAAGGACTCAAGCAATTCCTTTGCGCCAAAGAAATTTTTATTCAAAATCAAATCATTTAATTTATTTTCATCCTCCTCATTGAGCACACAATACTCAACAAGAGACTTTACAAGATCGATATGTCCAACACCAATCTCAAATTCCTTTAAACCAAGCTCCTTAAGAGAATTAACAACAATTGCTAAAATCTCTGCATCAGCATTGATTGAAGAATCACCAATATACTCGCAGCCTGCCTGTGTACTTTCCTTAAGTCTACCCTGTAAGCTGTGATAATTGATAAATACATTTCCTTCATAGGAAAGCTTAACTGGGTCATCATTTTCGCTAAAATACATTGCAGCAGCACGTGCAACTGAAGGTGTAATATCTGGTCTTAATACAAGAGTATTTCCTTCTCTATCAAAAAACTTAAACATTTCATTTGATGCACAAGTACCTACCTCTTTTGAAAAAGTATCAAAATATTCAAAGGTTGGTGTACATATAGGCATATAATTGTATGTTCCAAAAAGCTTGCGCAATTTGTATAAAGCCTCAAGCTTTCTTTCGTATTCACTATTGTAAATATCGCGTACACCTTCTGGTGTATGTAGCTTTAAATTTTTCATATTGTCCTCCATCGCTTTAGTCTGATAAAGTGATAAATCACTAAAGAAATTATATCGGTATGTTAAAATAATGTCAACCTTTTCTACTTGCTAAATCAATATTAATCATATCAAGGTACGGAACCAGCACGCCCTGTTTACTTTTAAAGAAAAATTTTTCATCTAGTTCTTCAAATTTAAAACTCTTTCTTCCCCCGGAAAGCATTCTATCCCAAAAATAATTCAGCTTTTCAAAAGTTAAATAATAAAAAATATCTCTTTGAGAAAAATATATAAGAATAAAAGCCAATCCATCCTGCTTTTCAAACTTACACATAAATTCTACCTGATGACTATGAATATTTTGTAAAGGAAATGTGTCAGTAACGCATTCTTTCGCATCAAAACAAACCGGTATTCCCTGAACCGCACCGACATAATCGACTGTAGATTTTTTATCAAAATATGCAAGCGTAATATGTCTTGATTTCGAATCAATCTCTATAGGTGTAATTGGTGTTGGAATCTTTTGGATTAATGCAAGAGTATTCTCCTCATAAACCTGATTCGTTTTATTAATAAAATCCTCAAAAGCTGAACCTCTAAGTCCTCGTGAATTAAATGTAGGCATTAAACTCCTTTGGCTCCTTTGCTATATATTTCTTAGAATCAGAAAACTCAATTGAATATGCATGCAAAAGCTGATGATGAATATTCATTTTTTTGTTTATTGAAATATTGCCGTATTTATTATCACCTAAAATTGGATGATTAATAGCTGACAGGTGTGCTCTAATTTGATGTGTTCTACCTGTAATAAGGTGAATTTCAATCAATGATAAATTATTATCAAGTGCCTTTATTGGCCAATATTCAGTCTTAATTGGCTTAGCTGCATCTACTGGATGATTAAAAATTTCAACCTTATTGGTATTTTCATCCTTAACAAGATAACCCTCAATAAGTTGTCTATCAGTAATTTTTCCAACAACAATTGCACGATAAATCTTTTTAACATCACGTTCCTTTAACATTTTAGAATATACCTGAGAGCCATATAAGGTTTTTGCAAAAAGAACAATACCAGAGGTATTTCTATCTAATCTGTTAATTACAGATGGATGAAACTGCTTAAAAGCCTGTTCTGACAATTCACCTTTTTTTATCAAATATGCTAAGGCTAATTCATTTATCGATACATCGGTATCCTTTGCCTTTTGTGTCAAAACTGAGGCAGGTTTATTGATAATAATCAAGTTTTCATCTTCGAAAATTATTTCAAGCTTACCATCAAGACCTTTTAAATATGAAAAATAAGGATCCGACCTTGTAGCACCAGAAAGCTTTTCAAAGGATTCATCTGAAAAGTATATTTTTATGGAATCACCGTTCAAAAGCTTTTCTGAGCCTGTAGCTTTTTTATCATTTAAAACGATATTCTTTTTTCTTAATTGCTTATAAATAAAGCTCGTTGAGCATTCACTCAAAATTCGCTTTAAATATTTATCTAGTCTTTGGTCTTGATTTTCTTTTGTTATTATTATTTCTTTCATTTTTTCCCTTAATTTTTCTAGGTGGAATCAGACATTTTTCATCGAAACCAATTAAATCTGCTCTTCCTGCTTTTATAAGTGCTTCCTTAACCAAATCATAATTCTCACTACGTTTATACTGAATCAAGGCTCTTTGCATACCCTTTTCATGTGGATTTTTACATACAAAAACAGGCTTCATATCACGAGGATCAATTTCGGTATAGTACATACAAGTAGAAATTGTCCCCGGAGTTGGATAAAAATCCTGTACCTGCTCAGGCGACAAATGATGGTCTCTCAAATATTCTGCAAGCGCAATTGCATCATTTAAGGTTGAACCTGGATGAGAAGACATCAAATATGGTACAAGATACTGATTCATATTGTATTGCTTGTTTATCTTTTCGTATTTTGAGCAAAACGAATTATAGACACTAACTGATGGTTTTCCCATATATTTTAAGACATTATCAGAAATATGCTCCGGTGCAACCTTTAGCTGACCACTCACATGATATCTGCATAAATCCCTTAAAAATGTGTCATCTTTATCGTACATACAATAATCAAATCTAACACCTGATCTTACAAAAATCTTTTTGATTCCTTTAATATTTCTGAGCTTTGATAAAAGCGAAATATAATCCTTGTGATTCACTTCCAAATTCGGACATTTTTCCGGGAAAAGACACTGCCTATTCTGACATACACCCTTTGTTAATTGCTTTTTGCAGGATGGCTTCCTGAAATTTGCAGTCGGACCACCAACATCATGAATATAGCCTTTAAAATCCTTATCCTGCTTGATTAATTCAGCTTCAGCAATAATTGACTCATGACTTCTGGTCTGGATAATACGTCCCTGGTGAAAGGTTAATGCACAAAAATTACAGCCACCAAAGCAACCTCTACAGCTTGCAATCGAAAACTTCACTTCTTTTATTGCAGGAATGCCACCATCCTTTTCATACATTGGATGATAGGTTCTTGCATAATTAATAGCATAAACATCATCCATTTCCATTTGTGACAGTGGTTCCTGTGGTGGATTCTGAATTACAAAAAGCGAACCATCATACGTTTCAACAAGCTTCTTTGCAGAAAATGGATCTGTATTTTGATATTGTGTATAAAAGCTTTTTGCGTACTTGCTTTTATCTTCACAAATCTCATTAAAAGCTGGCAAAATAATTGCATCTTCAGTAAAATACTTATCTCTAGTCTTAAAGACAGTTCCATTTATATAAGTAATATCTTTAACATCCATCCCAGAAGCCAAACAATCAGCAACCTCTACAATAGAACGTTCACCCATGCCATAGGTAATAATATCAGCGCCAGAATCTAGTAAAATCGAACGACGAACTTTGTTTGACCAATAATCATAATGACCCAAGCGACGCAGAGAAGCCTCAATACCACCAATAATAATAGGTGTTTTCTTATAGGTTCTACGAATCAAATTACAATATACAATTGTCGCATAATCAGGTCGAAGTCCTGTCTTCCCCCCAGGTGAATAATTATCAAAATCTCTTCTATGCTTTGATACGCTATAATGATTTACCATAGAGTCCATATTTCCAGCACTTACTAAAAAACCAAGTCTTGGCTCACCGAGTATAGATATCGAATTATCATCCTTCCAATTAGGTTGAGGAATAATTCCAACTGAATATCCATGAAGCTCTAAAACTCGACAAATAATCGCAGCACCAAAAGAAGGGTGATCCACATAGGCATCACCACATACATATACAAAATCAAGCTGCTTTATCCCTCGTTCAGTTAAATCTTTTTTTGAAACTGGTAAAAAATCAAGACTCATATTTTCCTCTTATCATATAAAAATGTAAAAGGCATCCAATCAGGATGCCTTAGAATTATTCTTTATTAAAAAAAGTATCAGGAATGTCTAAAGCTGGCAAATCATCATCGTCATTAGCAGCAGGCTTAGTTTCCTGTTTTTCAACAACTGTAACAGTTGGCTTTTCAGGTGCTTCTGGCTTAGCCTTTGGAGATTCATTTTTCTCTTTTGTTGGCTCTTCATCAGCAACATCATCAGATTCAACTGTCTCTGGAAGTAAAGCTGCACGATTAGCTTCCACTGTATCTAAGTAAGCTTGCATTGTAGCTAAAAACTGCTCATCGCGACTTCTTGTAGTCTCAACTGAATTAACAAGAATTGTTTGAATATTAGCTAAAAGCTCATCAGTATAATTGATGGCACCCATACGAATATTGTTTGCATCTTCAGTTGCTCTATCAATTTTTTCCTGTGCATTCTTCTGTGCAATCAAAATCACTTCATTAGCCTGAGCGTATGCCTGTTGCATGATTTGATGTTCTGACACAAGTTCATTTGTATGAATCTGCGCAGCATTAACAATTTCATCAGCTTTTGCTCTGGCTGCAGCTAAAATCTGCTCTCTATTAGCAACCATTCGTTGATACTGCTTGATTTCTTCTGGTGTAGTTGAACGTAAAGTAGAAAGCAAGCCATCCAAGTCGTCCTTATTTACAATAATTTTGTTTGAACTAAAAGCTGTAGTTTTACAATCATCAATATATGCTTCAATTTCATCTATGATATCTTCGATTTTACTCTTTGACATTATTTCGCTTCTCCTTTTGTTTTCTGCATTTTTTCATTAATCAGAGGTATAACCTCAGGTGGAACAAATAGGCTAATATCTCTACCATAAGATGCAAATTCTTTAACTACTGTAGAACTTAAATATGAATATTTTAACGATGTTGTTAAAAACAAGGTTTCAATTTCAGTATTTTGAACTCGATTTGCCTGAGCTATCTGCAATTCATTTTCAAAATCTGTAACCGCTCTGAGCCCTCGAATAATTGCTTTTGCATTATGCTCCTTAGCAAAATCAACAGTTAAGCCCGCAAAAGCATCAACACTAACATTCGGTAAATTTTTTGTTAAATCCTTTATCATATTAACACGTTCATCCACCGAAAACAACGGACGCTTTTGGCTATTATTTAAAACACCAACTACAAGCTCATCACACAAATTAGCAGCTCTTTCAATAATATCTAAATGCCCTAATGTAATTGGATCAAAACTACCTGGATATACTGCAACTTTCATTTTTATGCCTTTTCCAAAAATATATGTTTATTTGTCTTGTATTCTTTAACTTTTATAATTGAAAAGCCTACAGAAGGAACATAAGAAAAATCCGTATCCTTTGCAGCTTCAACAATAACTAAGGTATCTTCTGTAATAGAATCGAGATCCTTTAATACTGATAAAACCCTTCTTTCAAGGCCCTTATTGTAAGGTGGATCCATGAAAACAATATCAAATGGCTCATGCTTTGCAAAAGCTCTAAGCGATGATAAAACATCCTGCTTATAAACCTTCGCAAATTCAGTTAATTTTGTTCTTTCAAGATTTGAATTAATTACTTTAATCGCTTCAACACCCTGATCAACAAAAATACATTCTTTTGCTCCTCTTGATAAAGCTTCGATACCAATCTGACCACTTCCAGCAAACAAATCTAAAAAA
The DNA here is from genome assembly GCA_045617805.1 of Pseudobutyrivibrio sp. Lineage (GTDB taxonomy): Bacteria > Bacillota > Clostridia > Lachnospirales > Lachnospiraceae > Pseudobutyrivibrio. The sequence continues at coordinate 36,010 of JAZLJM010000106.1, read as the reverse complement.
TTTGAATCAATCAAATCCATCGAAAGCATATTAAATAATGTTTCTTTTATTCTATCTGAAGTAGGTCTTGTATCTAATCCCTCTGGAGTATCCAAAAGAATACGTCTGGCAGTTCCTGAAATAACACGCATATATTATCTCCAAAAAATTAATTCTGTTCCTTTAATACTTCTTTATTTTGAACAACATAAACAACTAAAGAAATCACAGTCAAAACTAACGAAATATAAATCAAGCAAACACCAATAATCTGCCAAGCAATAAACTGAAAATTAGCTACTAAAACAATAATCATAATCATCTGTGAAACCGTCTTAGCTTTACCCCACATATTAGCAGCAATAACAACACCATTCTCAACAGCAATAAGTCTAAAGCCTGAAATAATAAATTCTCTTGCAACAATAATAATTACAACCCACGCTGGAATCTGTGAAGTTGCTATAAGGCAAATAAGTGCAGAACAAACTAAAAGCTTATCTGCAAGTGGATCCATAAACTTTCCAAAATTAGTTACAAGATTGTATTTTCTTGCAATCTTTCCATCAAGCATATCTGTTAAAGATGCAACAATAAAAATTGCTACAGAAATAAGTCTAAACATCATATCATCAGGCTTGATTAATAAGCATGCAACAAAAAATGGAATAAGAATTATTCTAAAAATAGTCAATTTATTTGGTAAATTCATCGACATAGTCTCCTATTAAATCATAAGTATTAAATTCAGTTATCTTTACATTTACAAACTGTCCACTAACTAATTCAGTATCTGGACTTTGTACAAAAACATATCCATCAACAGTCGGCGTATCTCTATAGGAACGACCAACATAGACATCTTCTTGTGGAATATAACCTTCAATAAATACAGGTAGCGTTTTCCCAACATATTTTGGTAATGTATCTATACCATAAATCTTCTGTTGAGACATAATATCATCGGCCCATCTTTTCTTTGTCTCATCATCTAGCTGATTTTCAAATTCAGCAGCAACAGAGCCCTCTTCCTGCGAATAAGGAAATACTCCAAGTCTGTCAAACATAACCTCTCTGGCAAAAACCATCATTTCATGGTGCATATCAAGAGTTTCACCAGGAAAACCAGCAATTAAAGTTGTTCGAATACAAATATCCGGAATTGCAGTCCTAAGCTTCTTAATAATGTTTAATAAATCAGACTTTGAGGTTTTTCGTCCCATTGCCTTTAAAATTTTATCGTTACAATGCTGAATTGGCATATCAATATAGTGACAAACCTTTGGATTTGTAGCTATACACTCAATCAACTCATCTGTAATCTCTTCAGGATAAGCATATAAAATTCTTATCCATACTAAGCCTTCAATTTCAGCTAATTTATTCAAAAGCGTAGGCAGCATCTTTTTCTGATACAAATCAATACCATATACAGTCGTTTCCTGCGCAACAAGGATTAATTCTTTTGCACCATCAGCAACAAGAGTCTTTGCTTCCTCAAGAATTGTTTCCATTGGAACAGAACGATAATTGCCTCTAATCTTTGGGATAACGCAATAGGTACATCTCTTTGAGCAACCCTCAGCTATCTTAAGATAGGCAAAATGTCCACCTGTTGAAACAAATTGCTTTGCATTCTTAGGAAGACCGGTTAAAGGCTTCATAACAGAAATATGTGTCTTTTTTTCTAAAACATCATGTATTACATTCACCAATTCATCATATGAATTAGTCCCAATAATTGCATCAACCTCAGGAAGCTGTTCAAAAAATTCATCCTGATATCTCTGTGCAAGACATCCAGTAACAATAATCGCCTTCAGCATTCCATTTTGTTTTAATTCAGCATATTCCAAAATTGTATCAATACTCTCAGTCATCGCATCTTCGATAAAAGAACAGGTATTGATAACCACAATATCAGCTTCATTCTCGTCATCACAAATTGAATATCCAGCCTCATCAAGAGCACCTATCATATGCTCCGAATCAACAAGATTTTTGTCACAACCAAGTGAAACAAACAAAATTTTCATATAAATAAATCCTATAAATTAGTTTTCGTCATTGATAATTGTAAGCTCACCGCCATAAAGCTCTTTAACAGCAATTGAAAGTGGCTTATCACCCTTCTTGTAATCAACAAGAGGATCAGAACCATCAATAATCTGACGAGCACGCTTAGCTGTAGCTGCTACAATTGTATATCTAGAGTTTACAACTGGCTCCTCACCAACCTCAACTCCCTCATTTACCTTTTCCATAAGTTCTGTGTATGATGGATGTATCATAATTAATTGCTCCTTTCAAATACCTTTAATTCTTTTTTCATTTCAGAAATACAATTTTGATTTCTAGATACTCTGAAATGCTCTGATTGAATAATATTATGAACCTGATCGACAGCAGTATCTACTTTTTCGTTGACAATCAAGTAATCATACTGATTCATAAACTCTGATTCCCTACAGGAAATCGCAAGTCTTTGACCTATAACCTCTTCAGATTCAGTACCTCTTCCTACAAGTCTGTTTTCTAATTCCTTAGCTGATGGTGGCATAGTAAAAAGTAAAAGCGCATCATCATACATTTTCTTTACCTGTAATGCACCCTGAATCTCGATTTCAAGAATAACATCCTTTTTCTCAGCGATAAGCTTATCTACATAAGCCTTTGGAGTTCCATACGAATTGCCATTAAAGGTGGCATATTCAAGCAACTCATTATTCTCAATCATCTTGTCAAACTCTTCTCGAGTCTTGAAAAAATACTCTCTTCCGTCTTCTTCGCCAGCACGCATAGGACGTGTAGTAGCAGAAATTGAAAGATTGTAAGTATCCGGATACTTTTCTAAAAGATGCTTCATAATTGTGCCCTTTCCAGCTCCGGAAAAACCAGATAACACAACAATTAGGCCTTTATCATGATTCATATAATCACGCCTCCTAAAATTTATTCAATATTTTGAATTTGTTCTCTTACCTTTTCGATAAGTGTCTTAAGAGAAATTCCTATATCAGCAATTTCAACATCTGTTGATTTAGACAAAATCGTATTTGCCTCGCGATTGAGCTCCTGTGCAAGAAAATCAAGCTTGCGACCAACCTCTTTATTAAGAGAAAACACGCCTTTAGTCTCTTCTACATGACTCTTAAGACGAACCATTTCCTCGTCAATACAAATCTTATCAGCGTATAAAACAACTTCCTGCGCGATACGATTTTCATCGATATTTTTATCCTCAAGCAAATCCTGAAGCTTTGTCATAAGACGTGTCTTGTATTCTTCAATGATAACTGGCGAACGCTCTTCAAGCTTATTGACTAAAATAATAAGCTCATCCATCTTAGCAAGTAAATCCTTTTCAAGGCGCTCTCCCTCAGAAATTCTACTTTCAACAAATTGCTTAATACATTTTTCAAGTGCATCAAAGACAGGTTGCTTCAACAAATCCTCATCAATCTCAGCTTCCTGAACATCAATGACATCTGGCATACGAGCAATGGTGCTTGCTTTTAAGTCATTATCAATACCAAGATTTAATGCCATCTGCGAAATAGAATCATAATATCTTTTTGCCATCTGTTCATTGACAGCCACATCATAGCTGGCATCAGCATGCATTTGAAGAGTAATATATACATCAACCTTTCCTCTTGAAACACTCTCACTAATCGTATTTCTAATTGATGTCTCTAAAAAATTAAGATTCTTAGGTAATTTTATATTTAAATCTAAATATCTATGATTTACAGATTTCATTTCTACGGTAACACGGGCAATTTCATTTTCGCTAATGCCCTTACCATAACCAGTCATACTACGTACCATCTTGTCTCCTTCAACTGTAAAATTACACAGAATAACTGCAAAAATACACACTTTCGCATAGTTGCATTTAATTATAAATAAATGTATCCTATTAGTCAAACTGATTAATAAAAAATGTCAAAATAATTAAAAATTTGAAATAAAAATATTGAACAAAAATGAGGTGACATAATGGCGCTAGATGGACTTACTATTCACGCAATTGTAGATGAATTAAATTCAACAATTCTAAATGGAAAAATCAATAAAATTTCTCAGCCAGAAAAGGAAGAAATTCAATTTACAATCAATACAAAAGATGGAAACAAGCGACTTTTAATATCAGCAAATGCCGCTTTACCATTCCTTTACTTAACAAACGACAATAAGACTTCGCCTATTAATGCCCCCGGCTTTTGTATGCTTCTTAGAAAACATATCGGGGCAGGTCGTATTATAGAAATATCTCAAGTAGAGCTTGAACGTGTTGTTCTATTTAAAATTCAGCATTTAAATGAAATGGGTGATGTTTGTATTAAGCACCTTTATCTTGAATTAATGGGTAAACATTCGAACATCATTTTTTGCGATGATAATGATTGTATAATCGACTCAATCAAACACGTACCTGCCTCTTTAAGCTCCGTTCGTGAGGTTTTACCACAGCGTGACTACTTTATTCCAAAGCAGGAGGGAAAGATTTCGCCACTAAAGCTTGATTTCGATTACTTTATTAAGAATGTTCTTAAGCATCCAATATCAATATCAAAAGCAATCCTGACCTCCTACATAGGGATTAGTCCTATTATTGCTAATGAAATATGCTATAGAGCAGGCCTCGACGGAGATTTTTCAACTGCATCTCTTTCTGATGAACAAAAGCAAAATCTATTTAAGAGCTTTGAGGAAATAATCAATATTTTGAACAAAAAAGATTACTTGCCTTGCATTTTTACAAATCCAAGTAATAATGAGCCCCTGGATTTTGCTCCTTTCAAAATGAAAATATACGAGGATTACTCATCAACTGAGTATTCTTCAATCTCAGAGGTATTAGTTGATTTCTATTCCAGAAAAAATATTTATACAAATATACGTCAAAAATCCTCTGATTTAAGAAAAATTATCTCAAATCATATAGAAAGATGTGCTAAAAAGCTCGACCTTCAGTTAAAACAGATGAAGGATACTCAAAAAATGGATAAATACAAATTATATGGTGAGCTTTTACACACCTATGGCTACAGCGCAAAGGAAGGCGACAAATCAATTACTGTTATTAATTATTACAACAACGAAGAGCTTACAATCCCACTTGATGAGACATTAAATCCAACTGATAATGCAAAAAAATATTTCGACAAATATTCCAAGCTCAAGCGAACTAAAGAAGCACTTGAAACCTATATTGCACAATCAAAAGATTCTTTAGAGCATCTAAAATCAATGGATGCCGCACTTTTTATTGCAGAAAATGAATCCGACCTAAATGAAATCAGAAAAGAGCTTTGTGAATATGGTTTTATTAAGAAAAATGCAAACAATAAAAAAGAAAAATTCCAAAAAAGTAAGCCTCTTCATTTTATTGACGACAACGGTTTTGACATTTATGTTGGAAAAAATAATTATCAAAATGATGAATTAACCTTTAAATTTGCAACAGGAAATGACTGGTGGTTCCACACAAAAGAAATTCATGGTAGTCACGTTATCGTAAAATGTAATAACACTACTCCACCAGATTCAACCTTCGAGTATGCCGCTGAGCTCGCAGCTTATTACTCAAGCGGTCGTAATACTCCAAAGGTTGAAATAGACTACTCTCAAAAAAAGAATATTAAAAAACCACAAAAGGCCGCTGCTGGTTTTGTGGTTTATTATACTAATTATTCTATTATGGTTTCACCAACTCTAGAGCATGTAAGATTGGTCGACTAAGAAATCATCAAGCATTGACCTGATATTTTCATTATTCGAAAGTGTCGGGTCATTTTTTAATATTGCATCAACCTCTTTTGCAGCATCAGATAACTCCATAGCATCATCAAATATATCTGCCACCTTGAAGTTGAATTCTCCACTTTGTCTAACACCAAACATATCTCCTGGTCCTCGAAGCTTCAAATCCTCAGAAGCAATATAAAATCCATCATTTGATTTAATCATTACCTCTAATCTTTTTGACTTTTTTCTACCAGAATCAATCAAAATACAGTAGCTTTGAAAAGAACCTCTGCCAACTCTTCCACGTAATTGATGTAATGATGCAAGTCCAAATCTATTGGCATTTTCTATCATCATAACTGTCGCATTCGGGACATTTACTCCAACCTCAACAACTGTAGTAGAAACAAGGATATCTGTATTTCCGTTTGCAAAATTATCCATTATTTCATTCTTCTCTGCGGGTTTCATTTTGCCATGAAGCATTGCAATAGAAAATCTGTCACCAAAAACTGTTTTCAATTCTTCAACATATTCCGTTACATTTTGCGCCTCAGTCTTTTCTGATGCTTCAACAAGTGGACAAATTATATAAACCTGATGTCCTTCTTTTACCTGATCTTCAATAAACTTATAGGCTGTTTTTCTTTGTTTTTCAGAAATGACACAGCTTTTTATTGGTAATCTATTTGAAGGAAGCTCCTTTATCGTAGAAACCTGCATATTTCCATATAAAATCATAGCTAGAGTACGAGGAATTGGTGTTGCACTCATAACAATATAATGTGGATCACTTCCTTTTCCAGCTAAAGCTTCTCTTTGTTTAACGCCAAATCTATGCTGTTCATCAGTAATAACAAGTGCAAGATTATTAAATTCTCTGCCTTCTGAAATCAATGCATGAGTGCCAATAATAAAGCACGCCTGATTTTCATCAACAATTATCTGATTTGCCTTTTTTTCAGATACTTTTTGAGAGCCCAAAAACAAAGCCACCGGTATATCAAGCCCAAACTTTTTGCAGTAATCCACAAAATTGTCATAATGCTGCTTTGCAAGTACTTCTGTCGGTGCCATAATTGCAGCCTGATATCCGCATAAACAGACATTAAGCATCGCCAAAAAAGCTACAATTGTTTTTCCACTACCAACATCACCCTGTATCAGTCTTTGCGTAACATATCCGCCTTCAAAATCAGACAATATCTCATCTAACGTAGATACCTGTCCCTTTGTCAAAGCAAATGGCAACCTACTAATAATCTCTTTTAATCTATCCTGGCGACTAATAGCAAAAATTGATTTTTTGAAATCAACCTGACTCTCCTGAAGCCTTGAATACAATACAAAATAAAACAACTCCTCAAATGCAAGTCGTTTTCGTGCTCTGAGTAATTCATCATAGCTTTTTGGAAAATGATAAGAAAAAATTGCACTTTCATAATCCATAAAATTGTATTTCTTAATTATATTTTCAGGCAATCTGTTATCACTAATCTTTATTGTTGAAATAATGCTCTTTACAATCTTCGCAACAGCATTATTTGTTAAGCCCTTAACAATTGAATAAATTGGCTGAATTTCCTTTTGCAGCAGCAAATATTTATCTTCTGTAAATATCTGCGGCTGTACAACCTTTAACCTATTATTTTCATACACAAGCTTGCCATAAAATAAATATTGCTTCCCAACCTGAAGCTGGTTTTGAATATAGGCGCAGCGGAACCACACCAATTCAACACTTGTTCTATCAAAATCTACAACAGTACTGGTAACATCAAGCTTTGCTGTTTTATGTGTTCTTGGTTGTTGCTTTACTCTTCCCTTAAATACAACCACAGAATTAATTAAATCCTCGGAAATATGCTCACTAATTATTGGATAAGTAAAATATGTGCGTGGGAAAAAAAGGAGTATATCCTTTACGGTATATACTCCTAGATTATTTAATAATTTAGTTGTTTTTTCACCAACGCCTTTTACTTCGTTGATAGGTGATAACAACTCCATAGCTTACTCCACTGATACAATATATGAATAAACTGCCTGACCGCCATTTGAAATTTCCACTTCAATATCCGGGTATTTCTCTTCGATCTTAGCGCCAAGTGCCTGTGCACTCTCTTCATCAGCGCCCTCGCCATAATAAATACTAACAACTGCAGAATCAGGGTCAACCATACCATCAATCAATGCAAGGAATGTCTTTGTAATATCTTTATTTACAGAAACAAGTCCATTATCATCCATTCCCATAAAATCATTTTTCTTGATTTTCTTTTCATCAATCATTGTATCACGAACTGCATATGTAACCTGACCAGTCTTAACATTTGCAATTTCAGCAGTCATATTTTCAGTATTAGCTTCAACTGATGCAGCAGCATCAAAGCTAATAAGAGCTGTAATACCCTGAGGAATAGTCTTTGTAGGGATAACAACTATCTTCTTATCCTCAGAAATATCTGCTGCCTGATTTGCAGCAAGAATAATATTCTTATTGTTTGGAAGTACAAAAACAGTCTTGGCATTTACTTTTTCAACTGCGCTAAGAATGTCATCTGTACTTGGATTCATAGTCTGACCACCCTGAATCATATAATCACAACCAAGCTCTATGAAAATAGAATTGAGACCATCACCAGTAGCAACAGAAACAAATCCAATATCCTTCATTGGCTCCTTTTTCTCTTCAGTTGCAACCTTAAGCTCTGACTCCTTGAAAAGCTTCTGCTGATGCTCTTCACGCATATTATCAATCTTAATTCCAGAAAGCTGACCATATGTCAAAGCCTTTTGTAAAGCATTACCCGGCTCATTTGTATGTACATGAGTCTTAACTGTCTCTTCATCAGCTACTACTACGATAGAATCACCAATTGACTCAAGATATGACTTATATGCCTTGATCTCTGAATCCTTGAGTGGCTTTGGAATCTTAATAAAGAACTCTGTACAATATCCAAACTTAATGTCCGCTTCAGGAGTAACAACATTTGTCACCTTCTTAACTGAAACAGTTGGTGTAAAATCAGAATAATCTACTTCTTTTCCACATAAAGCATCAAACGCGCCTCTTAATACCTCAAGTAATCCCTGTCCGCCTGAATCAACAACGCCAGCCTGCTTTAATACAGGTAACATATCAGGTGTCTTCTGCAAAACAGCGTCAGCAGCATCAATAACAGCCTGAACATATTCAACAATATCCTCTGTTTTACCAGAAAGCTCTAACGCTTTATCAGCAGCACCTCTGGCAACAGTTAAAATTGTACCTTCCTTTGGCTTCATAACGGCCTTGTAAGCAGTTTCAACAGCCTTTTCACAAGCTTCACCAAGAATCTCTACATCTATTTGCTCATAGTTTGCAATGACCTTTGTAAAGCCTCTAAATAATTGAGATAAAATAACACCTGAATTACCTCTGGCACCACGCAATGAACCTGACGAAATAGCTTTTGCAACTGATTTCATATCTACAGTTTCAAGCGCTGCAACAGCATTTGCTGCAGAGATAATTGTCATAGACATATTTGTACCAGTATCACCATCAGGTACTGGGAATACATTAAGTTCATTTATCCATTCTTTTTTTGCTTCGAGATTTTTTGCTCCCGAAAGAAACATCTTCGCTAACAAAGACGCATCAATAGTCTTGATTTCCAAAACAATTCCTCCTTAATCAATAACTCTTACGCCTTCAACGTAGATATTAATGTCAGTAACTTTAAGTCCTGTAAATTCAGAAACCTTATATTTAACAGTATCAATAAGATTTTCAGATACAGTAGCAATACTTACACCATATGAAACAATTACATGAAAATCTAATGAGATTGTATTATCCTCATTAAATACCACACTAATTCCATGGCTCAAGTAATCCTTCTTCAAAAGCTTTACCAAGCCGTCCTTTACATTAACAGCTGCCATACCTACAATACCGAAGCACTCTACAGCAACAGAACCTGCATAAGTAGCAATAACATCAGTATCAATTACAATCTTGCCTAACTTTGTTTCCATTTGACCTTGCATAATCAAACCTCCAAATTCGCATAATAAGACAGAATATGTATCTATTATATACAAATTGCATAAAATTACAACGTTCTATTTATTATCATATCCTACCAATTAATTAAAATCATTTAATTATTATCACATATTCATTAAAAAATAAAGATAAAATTGAACTTTACTATTTCAAAAAAATTAAAAACTTTCAAATATATAAGCCAATTATTCTTTATAATATCTATCTACAATCAAATGAACAATTATGTCTGCATAAACATTCTACATGAAATTTATATTAATATAAAAAAACATTTGCAATTTATTTTGTGCTTTGTTATAATTCGTTTGTTGCGGTTAGTCCGCACTGTTTTTGAAAATTTTTACAAGGAGGTGCAATCATGGCAAAATGTGCAGTTTGTGGAAAAGGCGCTCATTTCGGTAACAATGTGAGCCATTCTCATAGAAGATCAAACCATATGTGGAAGTCTAATATGAAGTCCGTTAAATGTAATGTGAATGGAACACCAAAGAAGTTATATGTATGTACTTCTTGTTTACGTTCTGGTAAGGTTGAGCGTGCTTAATCATTATCACATATTAAAGAGTTGCTTCGGCAACTCTTTTTTATTATCAAAAAATGCTCATAAGAAACCTCTCATGAGCATTACAAAATCCATATTAAATATTTTTGTTTTACAAAATTGATATAATCGCACTTACCAAAAATAGAAATGAAACAACCCAAAGTGATTTTGAAATTGTTTTTACTTTTCCAGCAAGCACTTTTAATATAACATAAGAAAAAATACCAAACATAATTCCATTAGGAATACTTGAAGTACATATCATCATAATAATTGTTAAAAATGCTGGAATTCCATCTGTAAAATCTGTTGTAAAATCAATCGTATATATTGGTGAAATCATCAAAACCCCAACAATAATTAATGCTGAAGCAGTCGCTGCGGAAGGAATAATAGAAAAAATAGGTGCAAGAAATAGTGATACCAGAAACAAAACAGCAGTAACTACCGCTGTAAGTCCTGTCCGCCCACCAGCAACAATACCTGCAGAAGATTCAACAAATGTTGTTACAGTAGATGATCCAAATATTGAACCAACAGTTGTTCCGATTGCATCACTCAAAAGTGCTCTTCCACAATGTGGAATTTTACCATCTTTTTTTACAAATCCTGATGACTGTGCACATCCAACAAGAGTTCCTACTGTATTAAACATATCATCAAATAGGAAAATAAACGTAACAATAACAAAATCAACAAAAACTGAAGATGATCCAACTATTTCATCAAAAGCAAACTCAAAGAAATAAGGCTTTGCAGGAATAAAAGAACCAACTGAAAATGTAGTAACACCTAATGGAATACCAACTATAGTTGCAACAAGCATTCCTATCAAAATTGCCCCCTTAACATTATAATACATCAATATACCTATCACAATCAAACCTACTAGAGTTACTAGAGGAGCACCTATCATCCAATCCCTTGTCAACCCCACTAAATTACTATCATCTGCAACAACAATTCCTGAATTTTTCAAACCAATAAAAGTAACAAACAGACCAATACCTACACCTATCGATTTTTTCAAAACCTCTGGTATACCATCAACAATTGCTTCACGAATCTTAAAAATACTTAATAGAATGAAAATAATTCCTTCAACAAAAATTGCAGTAATTGCAAATCGCCACGAATATCCCATTTGTATACATACTGAATAACTAAAAAAGGCTCCCATTCCAACTCCAGGACCAAGCGCAAAAGGAAGATTAGCAAAAAGTCCCATAAATAAGCAGGCAATAGCTGACGAAATGGCTACAGCAGAAAAAACTCTATTCCAATCCATACCTGCATCTGATAAAAAACCTGGATTAAGCGAAAGAATATATGCCATTGTCAAAAATGTTGTAATACCTGCAACTATTTCTCTTTTTATTGTTGTATTATTTTCTTTTAATTTAAAATATTTTTCTAAAATTATCATAATTACTCTTCTACACTGTCTTTAATTGCATCTGCAACAGCTTCCTTTGCAGCTTCCTTTGTCTCTTTACTAATATCCTTAGTAGCCACCTTCCCTTGTATTGTAGCAAGAATATCCGGCACCATATCGATAAGCTTCTCAAGGCCTGTATTTGTAGAGATATTTATAACTCTAGCCGAATTATTTTTAAGAACAATTACTGAGCTAGGTGTCATCTTTCCACCCATACCACCTGCAGAATTGATATTTTCCTTGCCTCTAAAAGCACCTGCAGCAGCACCAAAAGAAACATTAACAAGTGGAATAATTGTTGTATCGCCAAGTACAATTGGCTCAGAAACAACAGTCTTTGTAGATAAATATGTATCTAACCCTTCTGCAAGGGAAGAAAATGTATCCTTAAACATATCTGTAGTACTCATAAAATTAAGCCTCCCAAACAATTTCTATATATCTTTATTTTTTATTTTAATAAAAGCTACCAAAAGAGTAAATATGAAAATCGTACTCTTAAAAGAAATAACACCTGAAAAATATGCTTTTTCACTTTCAAAATCTGGTCTTAGCGAAACCTTATCCTCATAAATAATTGGGATAATTGATAAACCACCACAAAGCATTCCGGTGGAATCAGGCTCGCCCAAAGAAAAATCTCCATCTAATGTTTTTACTCTAGTCTTATTGACCTTAAAAATATATTTTAAAAAATGTAAAAAATTAGAAATAGAGCTGATAGAAAATTTAGGTATCTTGATTTTATTAACCTTACCAGCTTCTGATATTTCTGTTTTTTCTTTTGAAGTATTCTTTTTCTTTGAATTCTTGTTAATAAGCTTAGGAATAAGCTTCAATTTAATATGCCCATTAAATAATGAATCTTCAACATCAAATTTCTTGTCACGATAAAATAATCTGATACATATAAATCCAAAAAATATTTTTACCGTGGCACTAATAGAAAGCTTTTGCCTTGAGTCAAGTTCAAAAATAATAAATTGTGGGCAAAAAAGTAGCAAAAGCAAAAACGCAACTACAACAAGAATAACAACTAAAAGAATCTTTAAAATAACAAATAATATTGTCACGCTATTCTCCCTTTTCTTTATTTAAAAAGAATTCTTTTAAATTATAATTACCATTCTCTTCAAATGCATCTTCTAGCATTTGTGCTACAACATTCTGAGCCTCATTCTGACCTTTTGCAATACCTACGACAAGAAAATTGTCACGCTTCATTTTATGTAAGAGCTTAACCTCACTAGCAGGAATAATGTCAACCATACCATCTCTAATATTTGACAGAGTTAAAATATGATAAAACAAAACATGTTTCCTTCGAAAAACCTTTCTTTTAAGGACTCTTCGATCATATGTGATATTGTCGCTAATATAAAAATCATCTAACCATTTCATATTATTATTTCCCTGAGTAACCTTATTATTTAGATAAATATGCGTCAAATACCTTAGCTGCGGCAGGCGCAGCATACTTGCTACCATATCCCGCTTTTTCCATTATAACAGCCACAGCTATAGTCTTTCCAGCATCATTTGTAGCATAACCAATAAACCACGAATGTGCTTCCTTTTTATTCTTAGAAAATTCAGCAGTCCCCGTCTTGCCGTACACATCGTAATTGCCAAAATTCACATCATCACAGGTTCCTTCAGTAATAACTTTAGACATAAAATTTTGCAAAATATTTGCTTCCTTCTTTGATAATACCTGTATCTCATCTAGCTTTGAGTGTTTTTTTATGAGATAACCATCAGTACTTTGGATTGAATCAAACATATACGGTTGTGCCAAAATACCATCATTTGCAACAGCAGAAGTAAGCATACACATATGAAGAGGTGTAACCTGCGTATTTCCCTGCCCCATTGAAGTCTGACCAACAAGCTTTTTTGATTCGCCAGCCTCTAAATCAAAGATACTCTTTTTCACACCATCTATATCTGTAGGAAGCTTCTTGTTAAAATACAAATCCTCAGCCGCATTTTTTAAACTATCATCCTTCAATTCGATTCCCAGTTTTGCATAAGCACAATTGCAGGAATTAGCAAATGCCTCTGGTAATCCTTCATTTCCATGCTTTTTGTTACTACTGCAATGAATATCAAAATCTTCAACAGATAATACACCATTGCAATCATAGTCAAAATCTGAATACGAATTGTTATTTTCTCTTAAATAAGAAACTGTGGTTACTAATTTAAAAATCGAACCTGGTGGATACATACCCTGTGTCGAACGATTAAGTAAAATTGCTGTATCGTTGTTTTCATCAGTGACAATTTCCCAGTAATCCGCAATATAATTGGGATCAAAATCTGGTTTTGATACCATCGCAAGAATTTTGCCTGTAGAAGGTTCGAGTGCAACAATTGCTCCATCATAGGTACCCATAGCCTGATATGCAGCAAGCTGAGTATCGTAATCAAGTGTCGTCACAAGCATATCGCCTTTAACCTTCTTTTTTGACTTCTTGGACATAAGATTCTTCGATACGCTTGAATGCGCACTATTCAAATCAAAGGAAAACTGTGCTTCAAGACCAGCCATACCCTCGCCAACATATCCCACAGCATGAGAAAATAACTCTTTACAAGGGTAAACTCTAACCTCTTTACCATCAGAGTTATCAGTATATGCAATAACCTTTCCATCAGATGTTACAATATCACCACGCATAATATTTTCAGCATAGGTTGCATATCTTGGATTAAAGGAATTGTAAATATACTCTTCTCTATCATTTATCAAAAAGCTTATAAACTGCTCTCCCATAAAGGAAAATATCAAAATAAAGCATATTATTACAACAACAATTTCATTCCTGTGTAAACCATACTTTATCTCTGGCAAATCATAATTTCCAGTCCTGCGCATATATCTGTCTTGCTTTTCCTGAATAATATCAACTGACAGATTCGAGGTATGATAAATCACAAAGAACATAATAAGTAATGAAAGCAAAGAGCTTCCACCATAGCTAATCAGCGGCAACGTAACACCTGTTGATGGAATAAACTTTGTAACTCCACCAATATTTAAAATCGCCTGCGTAGCAATAATAACACCAAAGCCTACAGAAACAAGACCATAGAAGCTATCACTTGAATCCATGGCAACAATAAATATATAAATTACTGTACAAAGAATAATAACAATCAAACTCAACGCCGTTATACAGCCTAATTCCTCTGAAATTGCAGAAAAAATAAAATCCTTTGATACAACTGGTATTTTATTAGGCTGCCCCTGGAACAAGCCCAGGCCTAACCAATCTCCTGTACCAATTGCAAAAAGTGACTGACATATCTGATAACCCTCATTATCAACTACAGATAATGGGTCAGACCATGCCAAAAATCTTGTCTGTACATGTGGAAATAAATTATATAAAAGTATTCCACCCAAAATACCAAGTACTATCTCGCCAAAAAAGAGCACATATTTTCTATACGCAACAAAAACAACAAACATATATGTCAATAGGAAAATAAGCGCAGCACCAAGATCTTTACATAATATCAATATTCCTACATGAATCATTGTTCCAATTGTAGAAAATATAAAGCCTCTGACATCTCTTAAAACAAAAATAATTGATGCTAAAAAGAATACAAATGAAATCTTAACAAACTCACTTGTTTGAATACTTATATTAAAAATATTAATTGATAACTTTGCTCCGTACTCCTTTGCACCAAAAATCAATACAGCCAAAATAAGCACAATACCTGCTAAAAAGTACCATTTGTAAAAATACTTAAAATCTTTGTATTTTGTTATCAAAATAAGCACTACACTTCCCACAACAAGAGAAACTACAGCAAAAATAAACTGTCTAATAGCCTTATCCATGCTCAATCTTTCCAACATAATAAAGCTAAATGACAACAGTAAATAAATATTGGAAATCAGATATCCATTAAAATAATTTGAATAATACTTCAAAAAAGCAGTGGAGCCTGCAAATACAACAATCTGCAAGACCATAAGTAAAATAACTCGTGAATCCTTTGTGTTTAGAAAAACAACTATAGAACCGTTAATCAAAAATAAATACATTAATAAATAGCTAATTATTGTAAATATTTCTTTTACGGTTTCATTTTTTCTAAATATCAAAAGAATAATATCTAATACAGCAAAAACTAAAATAAATGAAATTATTGTTACTCTAGATAGTGAAGTAATAATCTCTGCCAATCTAATCTACACCTCGTTTTAAATGTCCTTTTGTACAATCCTCAAAATATTCATAATGCTTATTATCAATAAAAATATCCTTGTACTTATTCAAAATTTGTTCTATTCCAGCTTTTGTTTCAAACGTAAAATCAATTCTATATTCTCTTACCTTTAGTGAAGAAATTTCCTCTGATAATGAAAATGCGCAATATTTTTTACTATTATATATTGTGTTATAGCAGTAATCGCAATTACATTGTCCTTTAAAGGAAGCCTTTTTTCTATCAACAAGAGAATACGTATCATTTTTCTTTGTGCAACCCAACGAATTTTTAATAGTACAATTTGCCGTAACCATAAGTGGAATTGTACTATATATAATAAACTGAGAATTAGAATTATTTCTATGTAAAAGCTCCTTTAAAGAAAGCTCATAAGGAATACAATTCATCATATAACCAGCATCTTCAAAAGCTGCTATTGCTCGATTTGAAAAAGTATAAAGTCTTGTATCAAGTACAATATTCTCCTTGGGATATGAAATTGACTCTAAATATCCCAAGCCATCAAAAGAAGAAACCAAAACACCCGCTTCACCTGAATTAAGATTAATCTGCTTTATGTTTTCATCCCTAATAATTGGAGGAAGTACTGCAAAAACATCTTTTTCAGACATCTCAAGTGCATCCATAAGTAAAGCCACCGGCACATATACAGCTTTTACAAAATCAAAATCCTCTACAATCTTTAACTGTTCAAGATTTTGTACATTAACAACTAATGAATCTGTCTTATTTCTTTTTTCAATACTTGCATCAGCTTCAAGCGATACATATGGCTTAATAATTTTTTCATCCTGTTTTAAAAGCTGATTTTCGTATGCTTCAATAGCTTCTCGACGACCATTTTTTAAAGCTGAAACTGGAAGAAAAAGACCATCCTCCATATCAATATTAAGCTTTTCTATTGAAAAACATGTATTTCCAAGCGCCAATACAGCCTTTTCAATATCTTCCTTTGTTGCAGCTCTCTTATCAGCTTTGTTACACAATTCTCCAGTATAAGAACCACAAATTCCATTATTATCAAAAAATTCTATCAAAAGAGGCTGACCTAATTTTGCAACAACATTACAATTAATAGCTATCTTTTTTTCAACACTTAAAGAAACATTCTCATTTGTCTTTGTATGTGATGGCTCCAAAAATGTCATCATCTCTTTTCCATTGTGATTTTTTAAATATAAATCTGTAAATCCACAACGATTTCCCAAATTAAGAAGCTTATCATAATCAGAAGGTAATACTCTGTAATTGTCCTTTCCCTCTGTTAAAAACTTATCAATATAATGTCTATAAATTGCAACAACTCCCTTAGCATAGGATAACTGCTTCATTCTACCTTCAATTTTAAAGGAAGAAACACCTGCCTCAATCATTACAGGTAGGCTTTCAATAGTACAAAAATCTTTAGGACTTAATAAATACTCGCCACCTGTATTTAATTTGTTGCCATTTTTATCATATGCCTGATACGGAAGTCTACATGGCTGAGCACATCTTCCACGATTACCTGACCTTGCACCAATAATAGAACTCATCAGGCACTGACCAGAGTAGCATACACATAAAGCTCCATGAATAAATGACTCGATTTCTAAAGACGGACATGCCTCATGAATTTTGCTGATTTCCTTTAATGAAAGCTCACGCGCTGTAACAATACGACTTGCTCCCGCAGACTGAATAAATTCAGCACCGTACTTCGTACATAAGCTCATCTGAGTACTAGCATGTATTTCAGTATTTGGGAAAAATGACTTAATAAAAGAAAAAACACCAAAATCCTGAACAATAAAAGCATCAATCCCAGCTTCGACATATTCCTTCAAATAATTGTAGAGTTTATTTTCAATTTCTGTATTTTTTAATAAAGTGTTTACTGTTAAATAAGCCTTTGCAGAATGCAAGTGAGCATATTTAATTGCTTCTTTTGCTTCAGAAATTGAAAAATTCTTTGCAAAAGCTCTGGCACCAAATAAATCGCCGCCAAAATATACCGCATCAGCACCCGCATCAACAACTGCTTTAAATATTTCAATATCTCCCGCAGGAGACAATAATTCTAAATCTGTCATATTATCACCCTAACATTTAAAAAGAGTCCCAAAATACTGGGACTCAATATCTACGTCAACGAGCCTAAAAGCGCATCCTCTAATGATGCCTCAAGCTTTGTCTTGTTAAGAAGCAGTTCTTTGTTTTCCTGCTCCAATTTTTTGACGGTTTCTTCTAAAGTTTCACTTTTTAGTTGTTTTGATATCAAATCATGCTTCAAATCAAAAATTTCTTTATCTCTAATCTCAAGATCAGACTCTAGCGATTCGATATGTGACTTCGCTTTAAAATAATCATCAGCGATATTTAGTTCCAATAAAGTCGCTTTTAATTCAGCAGAAATACGCTTATAACCATCAATTGAATTGAATTCATCAAGCTTCAGGTTGATATAATTAGCAAGCTTCTGAAGATATTCCTCTTCTTCATACCCACTAAGTGTATAAACTTTTCCGCCAATAAGCACTTTTGCGCTTTTCTCGGATGTCATGCATGACCCTCCCAATAAAAATACTATAAATAATTATATAGTTTGTTAACAATAAAAACAAGGAAAAAGACTATAACATCCTAAACAATACCCTCTGGTACTGGTAAATCAAAATGCTTATATGCAAAAGCTGTAGCCATTCTCCCCTTTGGCGTACGAACAATCAGCCCATTTTGCAACAAATATGGTTCATAGACATCTTCTATTGTACCCGAATCTTCGCCAATTGTTGCAGAAAGATTATCAAGTCCTACTGGACCACCACCAAATCTTTCAATGATTGATAGCAAAATATTTCTGTCATTATTATCAAGTCCAAGTGTATCAATTTCTAAATCATTTAATGTCGCTGATGCAACATCTTTTGTAATAACTCCATCATACTTAACCTGTGCGTAATCTCTTACACGCTTCAAGTAACGATTTGCAAGTCGTGGAGTTCCTCGTGATCTCAAAGCAACCTCATATGCACCATCTGGTTCAATAGGAGCTGCTAATTTATTTGCAGATGCTGTAATAATCGTCGATAAATCCTCTGTTGAATAATAGTCCATATGTCCAATTATTCCAAAACGATCTCTAAGTGGCGCTGATAACAAGCCTGGACGTGTCGTTGCACCTACTAGAGTAAACCTTGGAAGCTTTGTATGGATACTCTTTGCTGAAGCATCCTTTCCCATTACAATATCAACAGCAAAGTCCTCCATTGCAGAATAAAGCGTCTCTTCGACAGGCTTAGATAAACGATGAATCTCATCAATAAATAAAATATCTCCATCCTTTAAGGTCATAAGCACAGCCACAATTTCACCAGGAATAGTAATTGCAGGACCAGAAGTAACTTTAATATTTGAGTTCATTTCATTTGCAACAATTCCTGCTAGAGTTGTTTTTCCAAGACCTGGTGGTCCATATAAAAGCACATGATCAAGTGCTTCATTTCGCATCTTTGCAGCCTCGATATATACCTTTAAGGTTTCTTTAACCTTATCCTGACCAATATATCCCTCAAATGATTTAGGACGTAAAACATTATCAGAAACCAAATCCTCATGTGATGCAATTGTAGATGTAATCTGTTTCGTACTAATCATCTATCATTACCCTTTATAAAAACGACATCTGCTTAAGTGTATCTGATAACAATTGCTCAACATCTGAATTCTCTGATATTGGCATCTTATCAAGCGCCTTTGCAGCAACACTCGAAGAATAGCCAAGCGCAACCAACGCATCCAACACTTCTTTTTTTATTTCAACTATGCCATTTTCTTTCTTTTTATTTGTCTTCGAAAGCTTAGATTCGAAAGCATCAACAAGCTCAACCTTGTCCTTTAAATCAATAATCGCTCTTTCAGCAGTTTTCTTTCCTACACCAGGAGCCTTGGCAAAAGCCTGATGGTCACCACCGATAACTGCAAATTTAATATCATCAACTGTCATAATACTTAAAATAGCAAGCGCAGCCTTAGGTCCAATACCATTGACAGACAAAAGTAATTCAAACATTTGAAGTTCTGCTTTTGAAGAAAAACCATACAAATTAATGGCATCATCTCTAGGAATAAGAATTGTAAAAATCTTAACAGCTTCACCAACTCCTGGAAGTGATGATACCGTTTCAAAGGATGTATTAATCAAATACCCAATGCCGTTATTATCAACTACAATCTCATTATCATGAATTTCTTCTAAGCTACCTTTAATATATGAAAGCATAAAATCTCCTAGGAAATAACTTCTCCGATATAGTAAAATCCTCTACAACAATTCAATTTTACCTTAACAATTTGTCCAATTAAAGACTTATCACCAGGAAAATGTACAGTAATATTATTTGTCATCTTTCCTGTAACTAATGTCTCATCCTGCTCATTTACTTCCTCAACAAGAACCTCCTGAACTGTTCCTTCAAACTGACGAACCTTATCATGTCCATTATTTTGAACCAGCTTAAGCAATCTATCAAAACGATCCTTTACAGTAGCATCATCCACCTGATTTGGCATAGTTGCAGCAGGAGTTCCGGTTCTCTTTGAATAAATAAAGGTAAAAGCAGAATCATACTTAACCTTTTCAACCACATCAATTGTCTCTAAGAAATCCTCTTCTGTTTCGCCTGGGAAGCCAACAATAATATCTGTTGTAATTGCAATATCTGGAATCCTTGCACGAAGCTTATCAACTAATGCCAGATAATCTTCCTTAGTGTAACGACGATTCATTTTCTTTAAAATCTCTGTAGAACCTGACTGAAGAGGCAAATGCATATGATTACAAACCTTATCAAGTCGTGCCATTGCATCAATCAACTCATCTGACAAATCCTTTGGATGAGGTGTCATAAAACGAATTCTCTTAAGCCCCTCAATATCATTTATCATCTCAAGAAGCTTTGCAAAGGATGTCTTTTCCTCTAATCCAATACCATATGAATTGACATTCTGCCCTAAAAGCATAACCTCAACAACACCATCAGCAACTAAATCCTTGATTTCCTTAACAATATCCTCTGGTGTTCTCGAACGCTCACGACCACGAACATAAGGTACAATACAATAACTACAGAAATTATTGCAGCCGAACATAATATTTACACCTGATTTAAAAGAATACTTTCTCTCAATTGGTAAATTCTCAACAATCTTATCTGTATCCTTCCAAATATCGATAATTGTACCCTTTTTATTTAAAAATGATGTTACAAATAACTCAGCAAACTTATAAATATTGTGCGTACCAAAAATCAAATCAACAAATTTATAATGCTCCTGCAAATTTTCAACAACAGTTGGCTCCTGCATCATACAGCCGCATAAGGCAATCATCATACCTTTATTCTTTTTCTTGTAATTATGAAGAATACCAAGTCGACCATACACCTTGTTATTAGCATTTTCTCTAACTGTACAAGTATTGTAAATTACAAAATCTGCATTCTCGTCAGTGCTTTCAACATAACCAATCTTCTTTAAAATACCAAGAAGCTTCTCAGAATCTCTGGCATTCATCTGACAACCAAAAGTCGTCACACAGCAAGTAAGCTTTCGGCCAAGCTCCTGTTCCTTTTTTGAAATAAGCTTTGCAGCTTCATCTATAAAATAATATTGTCTTTCTGGCTCCTTGTCTGGAGCATTATTTAATAAATCTGTAATATTCATAAAATCTTTACTTTCTAATTTGTCCATTACCTAAGATATTGTATTTATAACTACAAAGTGCTTGAAGTCCCATTGGTCCTCTTGCATGAAGCTTTTGAGTACTGATTCCAATCTCTGCACCAAAACCAAACTCAAATCCATCCGTAAATCTTGTAGATGCATTAACATAAACACACGAAGCATCAATTTCTTCAAGGAAGCGCTTAGCATTTGCATCATCCTTTGTAATAATAGCTTCTGAATGACCAGTATTGTATCTATTGATGTGCTTAATTGCCTCATCAATATCATCTACAGTCTTTACAGAAATAATGTAATCCAAATATTCTGTTGCAAAATCCTTCTCAGTTGCAAGGCTTGAGCCTTCCATAAGCTCTTTAGCCTTAGCATCAGCAAAAATTGCAACATTATGCTCTCTTAATTTTTCATTAAGCTTTGGTAAAAGTGACGCAGCAATATCCTTGTGAATAACAAGCGACTCGCAGGCATTACAAACACCAATACGCTGAGTTTTTGCATTTTCAATAATAGACACAGCCATATCAATATCAGCCTCATGGTCTACATAAATATGACAATTACCAGAACCTGTCTCAATAACAGGAACAGTTGAATTTTCAACAACACTTCTGATAAGACCTGCGCCACCACGTGGAATAAGTACATCAATGTAACCGTTAAGCTTCATCATCTGATTTGTTGATTCACGAGATGTATCCTCAATAAGTGTAATTGCATCTACTGGAAAACCAGACTTTTCAAGTGCAGCTTTAATAATTTTTACAGTAGCAATATTTGACTGAAGTGCATCAGACCCACCCTTTAAAATAACAGCATTTCCAGTCTTAAAGCACAAACCAAAAACATCAGAAGTAACATTTGGACGCGCCTCATAAATTACACCAACAACACCGATTGGAACCTGAACCTTGTTAATTTTTAAACCATTAGGACGCTCAAAGGTATCAACCACAACACCGATTGGGTCATCTAATGAAGCAACCTGGCGAAGACCATCAGCCATAGCATTTACACGCTTTTCATCTAAAAAAAGTCTGTCTAACAAGCCCTGGCTTAAGCCCTTTTTCTTACCATTTTCCATATCAATAGCATTGGCATCAACAATTGACTTAAAATTCTTATCAAGCTCATCTGCAACAATCATCAACGCTTTATTTTTCTCTTCTGTAGAAAGCTTTAATAGCTGATATTTACTATTTTTTGCTAATTCTGCAAGCTGTAATAATTCCATATCTTACCTCCAAATATACTTAATATATCTTTTCATTTGTAACAACATAATCAAGGGGAATATCCCACGCCGTGGGGACAATTTTATCAATTTTCTGAAAATCGTATGCAATTCCAATTTTTATAATACTTTGCCTATTTACAAAAAAGCGATCATAAAATCCACCGCCATAGCCTATACGATTTCTATTTTCATCAAAGGCTACAAGTGGAGTAAAACAAATTGTATTGTCTACATCCTGATACTTTTCCTTAGAAACTGGTTCCATGATATTGAAATTTCCCAGCTCAAAATCGTCTAAGCTAGATATTTTCAAAAACTCCATGGTCTTTTTTTGTGTTTTCGGGAAAAATAGATTATAGCCCTCTTTAAGTAATTCCTGATAAAAATCTAACAAATCAACTTCATTGTTTGCAGGATAATAACATAAAAAAGAATCAGCTCTTCTATGAATTCTATTCAGAAGAGCTTTCAAATTTTTTTGAACCAAATTAGACTTTTCAGAAACCTCAGTTGCCGAAATGCTATTTCGTTTATTCTTAATATCTAATCGAATACTACTTGTTTCCATATTTTTCGCCAAGATTTTCGATATTTCCATTTTCATCAACAATATCAATATTATCTAACTGACTCTTTATATTGCCTTTTACAGCAGCAATAAACTCTTTACGAAGCCTTGTCTGCTCTGCCTTTTCAGCATCTGTAAGCCCCTCAGTCTTTGATTTATGATATAACTCATTAATTCGAGCAATGTCTTTCTCTGTCATCCTAGTACTCCTGTAATAAATCTAAAATATGAACATCATTTTTCTTATGTGAAACAAAAAGAGTTCCTATTTTTTTGTTTTCAAAAATTCTATGAATATTACCAATATGCTTGCCATTTGTAATAATCATATCAGCACCACAAGCAGATGCAATTTGAGCAGCTCGAAGCTTTGTTGTCATGCCACCAGTTCCTACATTTGAGCCAGTCTCAGAAGATGCCATATCAAGAACCGTATCAACGTCATCAACATACTCAACCAGCTTCGCATCAGGATTAGTAGCAGGATTATCAGTATAAAGTCCATCAATATCTGAAAGAAGAACCAAAGCATCTGCACCAATCAACGCAGCAACAATAGCAGAAAGTGTGTCATTATCACCGAATTGAATTTCGTGAGTTGCTACAGTATCATTTTCATTTACAATAGGAATTGCGCCAAACGAAAACAACTCTTCAAAAGTATTTCTAGCATTTTTTCTAGACTCATCATCTGTCATAGTTTTCTTTGTAATTAGTACCTGACCAGCAATCTGATTATATTCAGAAAAAAGCTTCTGATAAATAGACATCAGATATGCCTGACCTATTGAGGCACACGCCTGCTTAACAGCTAACTCCTGAGGACGCTCCTTTAATCCAATCGAATTACGTCCAACAGCAATTGCACCAGATGTAACAAGGCAAACATCCTTGCCTCGATTTCTTAAATCACACAGTTGTCTAACCAACCTCTCAAGCTTAGTGTAATCAAGGTTTCCAGTCTTCTCATGTGTCAAAGAAGATGAACCAATTTTTATTACAATTCTCTTTTTACTAGAAAAATCAATTTTATCCAAAACAATAACCTCTTTTCGTCAATACAACTTTGTATTTTACCATTAAAACAGAGGTTTTTGCAAGGAATTATAGAGAGTAAAAAAATTCCCGCCTAAAATAATTAGGCGGGAAAAATAAATCTTTTTTTAAATAATAATATGTCTAGGACAAGCTTCAGCACACATACCACAATGATCACATTTATCCTGATCAATATGAGCATAGAAACCATCAACTGTAATAGCACCCTTTTGACAAGTTTTTTCACATTTGTGACAGCCAATACATCCGACCTTACAAACCGACATTACATCTTTACCCTTGTCATTGTTGTGACATCTAACAGCATGCGCAGAATCATAGTTAATAAGCTCAATCAAATGATTTGGACAAACAGCAACACATTTTCCGCAAGCTTTACATGCTTCTTTATCAACAACAGCGACACCATCCACAATATGAATAGCATCAAATGGACAAGCCTTTACGCATGAGCCAAAGCCTAAGCAGCCATAAGAACAAGCCTTTGGTCCTTTTCCTGGCACATATGCCATTGCAGAACAATCCTCAACGCCTGAATAATCATATAAAGTCTCAGCATTTTCGCAGGTTCCATTACACATAACAAAAGCAACCTTTCGAACTGAAGCTTCAGCTTCAACACCCATAATCTCAGAAATCTGATTTCCAACAGGAGCTCCACCAACAGGACACTGATTACAAGGCGCTTCGCCCTTTACGATTGCTGCGGCAAGACCAGAACAACCTGCATAACCACAGCCACCACAGTTA
The DNA here is from genome assembly GCA_045617805.1 of Pseudobutyrivibrio sp. GTDB lineage: Bacteria > Bacillota > Clostridia > Lachnospirales > Lachnospiraceae > Pseudobutyrivibrio. The sequence continues at coordinate 10,646 of JAZLJM010000106.1, read as the reverse complement.
TTCCCAGGAAGACAAGCTAAAATAGCTTCTTCTCTAGGATCAACCTCGACCTTGAGCTTTTCAGCAGAAAAGCAAAGAAAAAATCCAATAATACAACCGGTAGCGCCAACAATTATAGCTGCCAGTATAATACCTGTAATACTCATAGTCAGCCCTCCTTAAATAATACCTGCAAATCCTAAAAATGCCATAGACATCAAACCAGCAGTAACAAGTACAATAGCTGAGCCTTTAAATGGTTTAGGAATATCGTTATACTCAATTTTTTCTCTAATGCCTGCCATAATTACAATTGCAATAGTAAAACCAACAGAAACACCAAAGCCATTGATAACAGATGCTAAAATATCGTAATCATATGAGACATTATTAAGTGCAGTACCAAGTACACAACAGTTTGTTGTAATAAGTGGTAAAAATACACCAAGAGATTTATATAAAGAAGGAATACTCTTCTTTAAAAACATTTCCACAAACTGTACTAATGCAGCAATTACAAGAATAAATACAATTGTCTGCATGTAATCAAAGCCTGTTGGCTTCAAAATAAATTTGTAAATTAAACTGGTGACAAAGGATGCAATTGTTACTACGAAAATAACAGCGCCACCCATACCAGCAGCAGTCTTTGTTCTCTTTGATACTCCGAGGAAAGGACAAAGTCCAAGGAATTGAGAAAGAACAACATTATTAACTATCGCTGACGATACTAAAATTAGAACTAATTTTGTAAAGTAATTCATAAATTATTCCTCCTCCCCTTTCTTTTCTTTGCAATCTGAAACAGAGCAGCTTGCGCAATCTCCGCCTAAACAACCACTGGCTGGAGCAAGCTTTTTACCCTTTGCTTCAAGATTCTTCCTAACAATTGACATAATTGCAACAAGACAAGCAAGAACAAAGAATGCTCCAGGAGCCAAGCCAAATAATGTAATATGGAAATTATTAAGCAATGGAATATTTACATCAAAAATCGAACCATTAGCAAGAATCTCTCGGATAATACCAATACAAGTTAATCCCAATGTAAAACCAAGGCCCATACCAATACCATCAAACATTGAAGGAATGATTGGATTCTTTGAAGCATAGCTTTCTGCACGACCTAAAATGATACAGTTAACAACAATAAGCGGAATATAAATTCCAAGTGATTCATACAATGAAGGCAAAAATCCCTGCATTAAAAACTGAACAATTGTTACAAACGATGCAACTACAACAATGAATGCTGGCATTCTTACTCTATCTGGAATCAGCTTTCTTAAAGCAGATATCATCATATTTGATAATACCAAAACAACTGTTGTTGATAATCCCATACCAATACCATTTATCGCAGAAGTTGTAACAGCAAGTGTAGGACACATTCCAAGCATCAATACAAACGTTGGATTTTCCTTCCAGATACCATTAATAAGTCTTTCAATATTTTTATTCATTTGCAGCACCTCCTACTAATGAATTGAAGTAGGTTACTCCAGCATCAACGCCATAGGTAACAGCCTTTGAAGTAATAGTTGCTGCAGAAATTGCATCAATCTCATTACTTGCAGACGCACCTGATTTTGTCACCTCAAAAATTTCAGCCGCACGATTTACAAACTGAGAAGAAAATGTTCCATCACCCTCATCTCTAGCCTTCATACCAAGACCTGCAGTTTCTGAAATACTTGTAATTGAATAACCATTGATTACACCATCATTTGTTATACCAAGTGAAAATGTAATATCTCCACCGTAGCCTGCTGAAGATGTAACTGTAATTACATAACCAATTGGGTTACTACTCTCATCGTATGCAACTGAGCAGGAATCAATAGTATCATCTGAATAACCAGCAGCCTGAACAAGCTTTGTTGCCTCATCAGCATCAAAGCCTTCTAAATCCTTAAAGGAATCAGCATCACTAAAAACTGTATTATATGCCTTTTGAAGAGCTGCCTCTTCTGCTTTTTTTATTGGAGCCTTTGTAATCTCATAAACAAGACCAAGAGCGAAGCCGGCAATAACAGTAATACATGTTAATACAAGAGCATCTTTTACTAATTTATTCATTAAGCTTCACCTCCCTTTGTCTTCTTTGCTTTTACAACGCCAAAAGCTGTAGGTACAGTGAATTTTTCAATTAATGGAACTAGTAAATTACAGAAGATAATTGCATATGAAACACCTTCTGCTGAATTTCCAAAAATTCTAAATAAACCTGTAAATAGACCAAGTAAAATACCAAAAACAACCTTTCCTATCGGTGTAATTGGCGAAGTAACATAGTCAGTAGCCATAAAGAATGCGCCAAGCATAAGTCCACCACCGCAAAGATGAGCGATTATAAAGCTGAAATCAAGACCATGTCCACCAAATAAAATAATAAATACTACAAAAGAAAGAATATACATTCCTGGAATTGTGAGATCAATTACTCCCATTAAAATCAAGAAAATGGCACCAATCAAAATACAAAGTGCACTAGTCTCACCAATAGTACCTGCTGTATTACCAATCATCATCTTAAAGGTATCTACAGCCTCACCATTTTTTAATAGCTGAAGTGGAGTTGCTCCACTCACACCATCAAATTCAAAATTTGTCATCGTGGCAGCAAAAGAAACTAATAAGAATACACGACCACCAAGTGCGGGATTCATGAAATTCTGTCCCAAACCACCAAATAGCATCTTAACCACAACTATAGCAAAAATACTACCAAGCACAGCCTGCCAAACAGGTAATGTATGTGGCAAATTAAGCGCTAACAACAAACCGGTAACAACCGCTGACAAATCACTAATCGTACTCTTTTTATGTACAATCATCTCAAATACATATTCTGATAACACGCAAGTAGCAACACAAGCTAAAACAAGAATCAATGCTTTATAGCCAAAGTTCACAATACCAAAAATAGTAGTTGGTAATAAGGCAATAATTACATAAAGCATTATTCTACTAGTATCATCCTTTGCTCTAACATGTGGAGATGATGCAACCTTTAATTTATTACTCATTAAATCACCTCTTACCTTTCAATTATTTTTTTCTTTTATCGTTAAGAACTTCTTTTTTAAGAGTTTTAATTGACTGTGCCAAATGACGTCTTGCTGGACATACAAAAGTACAGCTACCACATTCGATACACTCGAGTCCATACCAGCTTTCAAAGGCTTCTTTGTCATTTCTCTCAGAAAACTTCGCAAGTCTGGAAGGAATAAGATGCTCAGGACAAGCCTCAACACATCTACCGCAATTAATACAAGCTGTAGCTTCATATTGTGAAACCTCATCCTTTGTCAAACATAAAACCGCACCTGAGGTTTTTGTAACAGGGATATCAGTTTCAAAAAGTGAAAAGCCCATCATTGGACCACCAGATATAACCTTTTCAGGTTCCTTTGCAAATCCTCCTGCAGCTTCGATCAACTCCTCATAGCTTACACCGATATTAGTTCTAAAATTAACAGGATTCATGATTGCATCACCTGTTACAGTAAAAATACGATCAATAACAGGCATACCTTCAACAACAGCGGTATAAATTGCATTAATTGTTGCAACATTATCAACAATACATCCTGCATCTGCTGGAAGCATTTTAGAATTTATACTTCTTCCTGTGCAAGCATAAATGAGCTGGCGTTCACCACCTTGTGGATACTTTGTCTGTAAAGCCACAACCTCAATTCTCTTTTCATTTTTTACAAGCTCAGTAAAATTGGCAATACAATCAGATTTATTTGCTTCAATTCCTAAAATACCCCTCGCATTTGGGAAAAGCTGAAGCATAATCTTTAAGCCTGTAATTAATTTCTGAGGCTCCTCTATCATACTTCTATAATCAGATGTTAAATATGGTTCACACTCAGCACAGTTTGCAATAATGTACTCAATCTGCTCTGGATTCTTTGGTAAAAGCTTAACATGAGTTGGAAAACCAGCTCCACCCATTCCAACAACACCTGCATCAGTAATCTTCTTGATAATCTGCTCATTTGAAAGCTTTGTATAATCTGGACATTTTTCAAATCCAATTTCAAGAAATCTTGAATCACTTTCAATTACAATAGAATTTACCATATCGCCGGTAGCTACACGTCTTGGCTCAATAGCCTTAACTGTACCTGAGACCGAAGAAAAAATCGGCGCAGATACAAAGCCGCCTGCCTCAGCAATCTTCTGTCCACGTAATACCGGATCATTGACCTTAACACATGGCACTGCTGGAGCACCAATATGCTGAGAAAGCGGATAAACCAAATCCTTTTTAGGAATATACTTTATGGTTGCTTTATCCTTAGACAGCTCTTTGCCTTCAAAAGGATGCACACCACCTTTAAAAGTTTTTAGGTTCATAAAAATCCCCCTCTTGATGTAGTTTTGAAAATATAAATAACTATATATAGTATATCAGTTTTGATTACTAATTTTTGTACTTTTCAAATTTTTTTTATATTTTTTTAAAAATATAGTATGATAATTTCTAGAAAAGAGGATAATTATGGAAATTATTGAATATAAGGAAAAAATCGACAATCTAACATATGCAAAAGAAAAGTATTTATCGCCTGACACACTGCTCTTTGATATAGAATGTACAGGCCTTTCTCCAAGAAAATCTTTTGTCTATCTCATAGGCTTCGCATATAGAAAAAATAATACATTATACATAACACAGCTATTAGCAAAAAATCTCGAGGATGAAAAAAATATTCTAATCGAATTTGAAAAAACAATTTCAAACTATCCTAATCTCCTTGGATTTAATAGCACACGTTTTGACGAATCATTTTTGATTGAAAGATACAAATTATACAATCTTGATACAACCATAAAATCAAAAAATCATAAAGATATTTATCTTTCAACAACAAAAGCAAAATGCATTTTAAACCTTAATAATTACAAACAAAAAACAATCGAAAACTTTTTAGGTATATATCGAGATGACAAATATGATGGTGGTCAATTAATACCTGTCTACAAGGATTTTTCAGAAACAAATAATCCTAATTCTAAAGAACTTGTTCTTTTACATAATATGGAAGATGTAAAAGGAATGTGTGATATTATTGATATTTTATGCTATTCCGAATTGTTAAATTGTGATATAACTATCAAACTGATTGATATAGAAAATGATTCATTGCAAATCATATGTAGCCTGCCATTTTCAGTTCCTTGCTCAATAAACAAACTTCGTGATTATGGAATGTATATCATAACTCAAAATATTCTAAAACTTACAATGCCATTTACAATAGCAACACTGAACACCTATTTGGAGGATTTTAAAAATTACTACTATTTATTAAATGAAGATATAATTATTCCAAAAACAATTGGTCAATCAATACCAAAAGAAAACAGAAGAAATGCCACAAAAAGAGAATGTCGTGTTTCAAAAGAAGGCCACTTTATAAATATCCCTGAAAAACTAAATCTGCCAAAAACAGTCAGAATGTTTACTGAAGATTTAACTTCTAAAGTGCATTATATGTTACCTGAAGACATCAACGAATCAATCGCACTTTTAATTATCCAATATATGATAAAGCATTAAAAAAGAACCTGTTAATAAACAGGTTCTTTTGATTATTCAGCCATTCTTTTCTTTTCATAATAAAAAGATGATCTTCTGGAATATCCAAGCTCACGATATTCAAGAACCTGCTCTGTCGAGCCAATAAATAGAATACCACCATCTTTTAATGATTTTTCAAATTTAGAATATACTTCAGTCTTTGCTTCGTCAGTAAAGTAGATAAGAACATTTCTACAAACAATCAAATCACAGTCTGTAGGATATGTATCTCTTAAAAGATTGTGTTCCTTAAAAGTAACACACTTCTTAACATCTTCACTAATTTGATACGAGTTACCAACCTTGGAAAAGAACTTCTGTTTTAAATCTGCTGGAACACTTGCAATACTCTTCTCCGCATATAATCCAACCTTCGCAGTTGCAATCACCTGCTTATCAATATCAGTTGCAGTAATTCTAATTTTATCAAGTGGTAAATGACGAGAAAGAGCCATAACCAAAGAATATGGTTCATCACCAGTCGAGCAGGCAGCAGACCAAATCTTTAGATTATTACCATCAAATTTCTTGATAAGTTCTGGAATGAATTCCTTATCTAATAAATCCCACTGTTCCGGATTACGATAAAATTCAGAAACATTAATTGTTAAAAAATTTACAAACTCATCAAATGCGCCTCTATCCGTTTTTAACAGTTTTACATATTCAGGATATTCTTTACATTGATTCTTTGTAATCAAAGAGTCAATTCTACGACGCATCTGTTTTTCTTTATATGAACTTAAATCAATTTTTGTTAATTGATATACATCTTTTTTAAACTGTTCGTAATTATCCATAAAACCCCTCTCTTTCTAAAAAAGGTCTGCGCATATGATATTGCACAGACCTTATAATAATCAAGAAATTTTATTCCTCTGTTGTTTCCTCTGAAGCTTCATCTTCAAAAAGAGCTTTTACAGAAAGAGAAATCTTCTTCTCATCCTCATTGAACTCAACAACCTTTGCTTCGATTTCCTGTCCAACAGAAAGAACATCTGCAGGCTTCTCAACACGATCCTTAGAAATCTGAGAAACATGAAGTAAAGCATCGATACCAGGAGCTAATTCAACGAAAGCACCAAACTCTTTCATTCTAGCAACCTTACCCTTTACAACAGTACCAACAGCAAACTTCTCTGCAGCACCATTCCATGGATTAGCATCATCAAACTTGCAAGATAAAGCAATCTTGCCATCCTTGATTTCCTTAACAAATACCTTTACTGTATCGCCAACAGCAAATGTCTTTGTAGGAGAATCAACTCTACCCCAGCTCATCTCTGAGATATGAAGAAGACCATCAGCACCACCTAAATCGATGAATGCACCAAAGTCCTTAACATTCTTAACAGTACCTTCGAATTCCTGACCAACAGAAATCTTTGCCATAAGCTCTTCCTGAGCCTTAGCCTTATCAGCAACAAGTAATGTCTTGCGGTTACCAATGATACGGCGACGCTTTGGATCAAACTCTGTAATAACAAAGCTAATCTCCTGACCCTGATACTTGTTTAAATCCTTTTCAAATACATCTGAAACAAGAGAAGCAGGAATGAATACTCTAGCCTCTTCTACAACTACAGATAAGCCACCCTTAAGTACCTGAGCAACTGGTGCTGTAAGAACTTCACCATTCTCGAAAGCTTCCTGTAATTTCTCATTTCCTTTTTCAGCGGCAAGTCTCTTATAAGAAAGAAGAACCTGTCCTTCACCATCATTTACCTTAATAACAATAGCAGAAAGCTCATCGCCAACTTTAACCATTGTAGTCAAGTCTACATTTGATTCATTTGTATACTCGTTACGAGTAATGATACCATCTGATTTATAGCCAATATTTAAAACGATCTCATCAGGCTTTACACTGATAACAGTACCATCGACAACCTCTCCATTGTGTATAGTTTTAAATGATTCCTCCAGCATTTGTTCAAAACTCATTTCTGACATTTCTTTTGAACCTCCTCAATAATTTTTTTGGGGGTGGATGCCCCTGCGGTAATACCTACACTTTCAATGGAACTAATGGCAGTCGACTGGAAATCAGCAGCCGTCTGGATATAGTAAGTATTCTTGCATTTCATTTTACATATTTCATACAATTTCTGCGTATTGGAAGAATTCTTGCTTCCAATCACTAACATTGCATCAACTTTTGAAGCTATTTCTGCGGCTTCAACCTGCCTTTTGTTAGTCGCATCGCATATTGTATTCAAAACAATATTATGATAACCTTTTTCACTTATAATTTCAACTAATTCTTGAAATTTATTGTGATTAAAGGTCGTTTGAGAAACAATACATAAAGATTCATTCAAATTGACAGAAAAGTTACGTGCAGACTCTGCATCTGAAATGACAGAATACTTATCACCTTCTATCCAACCAACAATGCCTCTAACCTCTGGATGATCTTCATTTCCAAAGATAACAATGTACTCACCAGCCCTAGAATGCTCCATTACCGCACGATGAATCTTCTTTACAAATGGACATGTTGCATCGATAACACTGTGACCATCAGCAAAAAGTTTTTCTTCCACAGCCTTTGTTACACCATGTGAACGAATTATAACAGTCCCCTTATCATATACTTCATCACTATCCTCTTCAATAACTCTAACGCCTAAAGCTTCAAATTCTGAAACCACCTCTTCGTTATGAATAATAGGACCATATGTATAAAGCGGTGCAGTCCCCTTTTTTATTTCATCATAAACAACATCTACAGCTCTTTGCACGCCAAAACAAAAGCCTGCAGACTTCGCTAATTTCACATCCATATCTATTTCTCACAATACGAAATAATTTTTGCTACAACCTCATCAATGGTCAAATCTGATGAATCAAGATAAATTGCGTCATCAGCCTGCTTCAAAGGAGAGATATCTCTGTGCATATCACGATAATCCCTTTCCTCGATATCAGCAGAAATCTTTTTGATATCAGGATTTTCACCCTTAGCTACAAGCTCATCAAATCTTCTTTTTGCACGGCACTCAACACTGGCTGTTAAATAAATTTTAACATCTGCATTAGGTAAAACAACTGTACCAATATCTCTACCATCCATAATAACATTTGTAGATTCAGCAAGCTTATGCTGAAGAGAAACTAATTTTTTTCTAACAGCCTGAAAAACAGATGTTGCACTAGCCATATTGCCAACAGCTTCGTTTCTGATTGTCTTGCTAACATCCTCGCCATTTAAATATACAACTTGATTTCCATCAACATAATCAAGTGAAACCTCAATATCATCTACAACAGAATTAATCATTTTTTCATCATCTGCTGCGATATTATTATTCAAAAAATATAATGCCATAGCCCTGTACATCGCGCCTGTATCAACATAGACATATCCCATTTTCTTTGCAACAGCCTTTGCAATTGTAGATTTTCCAGCACCTGCTGGGCCATCAATAGCTACATTAAAACTCATCTTAATACCTCACTTTATATACTTATTCCAGATAAATATCCGGTTGAAAATGCAATTTGAAGATTAAAGCCTCCAGTATACGCATCAACATCAATCACTTCACCAGCAAAGCTTAATCCCTCAATCGTTTTACATTTCATCGTCGATGGGTCAATTTCCTTTACGGAAACACCACCAGCAGTAACAATCGCCTCATTATAATCCCGCAAGCTAATTAATGTAAAAGGAAAGGCTTTAAGTAAAGATACAATTGCCGTACGCTCTTCCTTTGTTATTGAATTAATTTGCCTGTCCTCCGGCATTTTTAGTACTGTCAAAAAAACTTCAATCATTGACGATGGCAAAAGTTTTCTTAAAACATTTGAAATATTTTTATTTAAGCTTGAATTGAATTCTCTAAGAACTCTATCATCTAACTGTTCAAAAGAAAGTGCAGGCTTCAAATCCACAGAAGCACTTAGCTTTTTCTTTTGAAGTAACTTTCCTATAATTGAGCTTGCCGATAAAACAAGCGGACCCGAAACGCCAAAATGTGTAAAGAGCATTTCACCAAACGCCTTATATATACATTTTGATTCGTCAAAAATTGAAAGTTCAACATTTTTCAAAGATAACCCCTGCATCTTTTTGACATACTCTTCTGCGCAATTCATAGGTACAAGAGCAGGTCTCGTTTCAATAATTTCAAGGCCAAGCTTTTTGGCAAATTTAAGACCATCCCCCGTCGAACCTGTTGTCTGATATGACAAACCACCAGTGCAGATGATGACATGCTCACAACTTACTGTACTTTTATCAGATAATCTAACACCAGAAACAGCTCCATCAGTAAGAAGCAAATCCACGACATTCGACTTCAACCTGATATCAACATTGTTTTTCTTTAAAGAACGCTCTAATGCCTTTGTGATATCAGAAGCATGATCAGAACTAGGAAAGGCTCGATTACCTCTTTCAACCTTTGTAGGAATACCATTTGTTTCAACAAAATCAATCATTGAATCAGGTGAAAAAGTATAGAGTGCGCTATATAAAAACTTCTTATTTGAGACAACATTATTAAGAAAATCTTCGACATCACAAGCATTTGTAAAATTACATCGACCTTTTCCTGTAATGTATATCTTTTTTCCAAGCTTTTCATTTTTCTCAAGCAGAACAACTGAATGTCCACATTCACTTGCTGCGATTGCCGCCATACAGCCAGCAGCTCCACCACCTATTACTACTACCTTTGACATTAATTCTCTCCAGGATATTGCATTTTTATTGAATCATCCACCATATCGATTTCATCATTTTCATAAACTTGATACTCGTCCCAGAAATTCTCTAGTAGTTCAAGTGTATTGGCTACCTCTGACTGTTTCTTCATGCATAAAGTAACGATTAATGCATTGATAACAGATAGTGGAGCAACTAATGAGTCTACTATAGATGCCATATCACTTTCAGCAATCAAGTTACATGAAGAATATAGATTCATAGGCGAATGAATGCTATCTGTCAGTGTGATGACTTTTGCCTGACGATTGTTGGCAAACTCCATTGCCTTAAGAGTTCTCATTGAATATCTAGGGAATGAAATACCAATAATGGCATCGTCATGGTTGATATGAA
>JAZLJM010000105.1:0-2110 GCA_045617805.1 Pseudobutyrivibrio sp. | reverse complement strand
CTGGGATAGTGATGAAATGAAGTACTGTACTGAATGGTATGATTATGAGACGGATGAGATAGTTAGATATCCAGCCTATGAGCATGCTGTTGTTATAACCGGCTGTGATGACTCTAATTTTTTCTATAATGATTCAAATCTCGGATCTACTGTGGGAGTGGGAAAAGATTTTTTTGAAACGGTTTTTAACGAACTGGGAGGAAGAATCGTATACTATGAATCTTGATATATTATGGACGGATCTGAAGGATCTTGTCAGCTGTGGATATAAGTTTTAGTAGAGAAGTTCTACAAAACGAGTCACACTTCAGGGTGTGGCCAAGGGGGTTTCAAATGATCCGACATCGTGGAAACCTCCTTTTTTCAATGTTTTTTGTTAATTTTTAAAGCTTCAAATCCGGCTCGCACCTCTAAACCTCAGAATGAAAGTTCTGAGGTTTTTATTTTTTATATATGTGATTTGTTTGTGAGTAAACTCACTCACCGCAGCTTTGCTGCTTACACAAATGTATTATTCAACAGCCTTTGGAATGCAAGCATTCAAGGCTGTTTTTAATACATTCGTGAAATCACATTTGAAAAGATCTTAATACCCAGGTGTGTTGGATTAGTGATTGTTCCCTCTAAACGCTTCGCGTTTATCGGTCGCGACTGCGTCGCTAATACATCCTCGTTACCTCATAATCCCTTACGTGCAAGCACGACGTGATTATTTCGTAACTTCGTCTGTGCAATCACTTTAAGATACGCGGAAAATCCGGCTCGCACCTCTGAGAAATGCCAGAAACTTCAAGGTTTCGGGTTTTTTTATTGGTGTTACCATGGTGTAACCACATTCCTGGGGCCTCTGTTCAATGCTTTTTCAAGCACATCTAATTTTCCCCATTTGGGCGTGTGGCATTTGATATTTAATTGAAGTATGCTACAATATTATTGGGCTGACCACTATGGTCTTTGGTCCACCGAACGGCGGGGAGTATTACCCCGCTATTTTTTTTGAGGATTATTATGAAAGAAAATATACTAAGTGTATTTGTAGATGAGTCGGGTGATTTTGGAAAACTTGATACTAAGCATCCAAACTATTATGTTGCGCTTGTTCTTCACGAACAGGATAACGATATAACTAAGAATGTAAATCAATTGAATACTTTGCTTGAGAATTGGGGATATGTTAATCACTACATTCATGTTGGGCCTTTAATCAGAAGAGAGAGCCCATATACGACAGAAGAAAGAGAACAAAGAAGAAGTATTTTTAATGCACTTTATCATTTTATTGTAGGGTTACCAATAAAATATATGTCTATATCGATGAATAAGGCTAAATGTAATGAGCAAACAAAGATTGCATATACAGATCAGTTGAGCAAGTTATTGGCGAGTGGACTAAGAGATAATATCGAGTATTTTAACTCTTTTTCAAAAGTAATCCTTTATTATGATTATGGACAGGACGAGTTGGTTAGAATATTAACAGCAACATTTAATGCACTTTTTTCAAATGTTGAAATAAGAAAAGTTAAGCCGGTGGATTATCGTTTGCTCCAAGTGGCGGATTTTATTTGTACGACTGAGATGACTGCTGACAAAACAGAATTAACAAAATCTGAGAATGATTTTTTTGGTTCAAGAAGAATCTTTAAGAAGAATACATTGCAATCAATTAGAAAGCGTCTTTTACAAAAGATAACATATCCGTGAAAATGCAGTGATGTAAAATCAGTTTTAAAAGTTTATTACATATATTCAAAGCCATAGCTAGGAGACTATATGGAAGAAATATATAATATTGCTGTTCAAAAAAGGAAAGAGCATGAATTGCTAGTGTTTTGCGTAGGGCTGGTCGAAAGCATATATTGAAGCACGATGGTAAAAGATCTGAGGAATCTTCTCCAGATCTTTTTTGATTGCAGATTTACTAAATATTATTGCTTGGTCGTGGTATTGTTTTGAGGGTAAATCATAGCGCAAAAGTGTAAGTTGCGAAAAGATGGTGGAATGCAACTGCAGTTGCGGGTAGTGTAAATATATAATTTATATCTACCTAAGGAGGGAATAATGAGTATAGGCGAACAAATAAAACAGGCCAGAGAGGAAAAGAATTATT
>JAZLJM010000104.1:0-3465 GCA_045617805.1 Pseudobutyrivibrio sp. | reverse complement strand
TTGGCTTGTGTATACATTATCTGCAGGTGGCAATCCTACTCAAATGCTGATATCCAGTTTAGCTTCGCAAAAATTCATTGAAGAAAAAATATATACTACAGAAATCACTGCTGGAGCATCAGCAGGTGCTAATGTTTTGATAGCAAATGGTGAGGCGACAGCTACCATTAGTAAAAGCAGTACGTATAATGCAAATTATTATTCAGAAGAGGCTGCACTTAAGGATATGGTTACTAAGGCAACAGCTAAGAAATATAAGATTCTCATAGGCATTGATGATATTGCGAAAACAGATGATATGATAAAGTTTTTATCAATTTTAAATGATATGATAATCGATAAAGATAAAGAAATATATCTCGTATGTACAGGCCTTGCAAAAAATATAGAAGATTTCGTTTCGGTTCCTCATTTGTCTTTTTTTGTTAGAAATGAATCAATGGAGATTAGTAAGCTAAATTTACATGAGATAGCTTACAAATATCAGGAACTGTTATTTATAGAGCAGGAAGAAGCAATAAAACTTGCTAAGTTTACAAAAGGTTATGCATATGCATATCAGGTCTTGGGAGAAATATACTATAAGAAGAAGGATAAAGAATCATTGGATGATCTTCTACCTATGTTTGATCGTGTTATTGGTCCACAGTATGATCTTATATGGCAGACACTTACAGATGCTGAACAGGATTTTGTTAAGATTATTGTAGATTCAGATACCGGAAAACTAGAAGATATAAAAGAGAAAATGACGTCGCCATCAAGCTATAACTCTTTAAGGGATAGATTGATAAGAAAGCATATTCTTGATACGTCAAGAAGGGGATATTTGTTTGTTAATTTGCCAAGATTCAAAGAATATGTAGATAATTGGAAATAATAGATAGCTTTATTAGCCATTACTTTCCCAAGATTATTTGCTTTTGTGCCATGGGGACAGCATATTCAGATTATAAGTAAATGTTCAGATATTCATCAGGCGGAATCCTACCTCAAGCGTACTGTACAAGAAGCATGGAGTTGTTCCTCACTGGTTAATGCAATTGACGCTGATTTATATATACATAGGGGACGACTTATCTCGTGAGCGAAGCGAGCGAGATGCTACCCGGTCCTGTCTCGCGCTCGATAATTTACCGTAAACTCAAGGGTTTGCGGTATTTTTTTGCGTGTAAAGGCGTGTAAGGCTTTTTTAAGCTAAAATACAGCCATTTTCAAGCTTTCCTTTACGTGTCATCAAATCAACAACATCTCTGACATAATCCCAAGTCTGAGTAACTTTGCTATGTCCTAATTGAGCTTGGATTGTCTTAATATCAACATCGTGTAGATATTGAATGGAAGCGTATGTTCTTCTGTAATCGTGAGGAGAACGAACGGCATCTTCATCAAAATATAAAATTTCCTGAATTTTACGAAGTCTATTATCAAGAGCTCTCAAATGAAGTTTTCCATCATCACTGTGAGAGTTTAAGAATAAATAATCGACTCTTAACCCTGTAGTAAGAAGACATCCTATGGAAAGGTTGTGATAATCGGGATTGTAATACATAACCCACCTAGAGACTTGAATAGACCCTTTGATTCCAAAGCGGTCAGCGAGAGCTTGCATGCTGCCTTCGCCATTAAGGTAAGCCATAACGACTTCCTTTTTGAATTCAAAACTGTACCTGTTTTGTTTCATAGATTACCTCCTAAAGTTGAAAATTTAAAATTTTGGTCCAACTTTTTGGGAGCAGTACATTTTTTGCAACAGTAATGCAACACATCGAGAGTTAAGATGGGTTCATCAAAAGAAACAAACCTTCCAAAACAATACAAAAACAATTCGGAAGGTGACAATAATTAAATTATGCGGAGGTAATAAAAATGAGAAGACAGGTTAAGAAATTGGCAGCGAAAGTATCAGCAGCAATTCTTATTGCAGCAACAGTAATGAGTTCAGCAACTCCAGTAGTTGTAAGAGCAGATGAAATCAATCCACAAGCTACAGAGTGTGTAGAAACAAATGAATCATCACCAGCTGAAACACCAACAGAGCAATCAGCACCAGCAGCTGAGACACCAGAAGCACCAGTAGTTGAGGCACCAGTTGCTGAAACACCAGCAACTCCAGTAGTTGAGGCACCAGCTGCAGAGACACCAGCAACTACAGAAGTAGAAATCTCTCAAGAAGGTGAAATCTGTGAACTTCCTGATGGTAGTGTATCAGAAGTACCAGTAGTTGAGGCTCCAGTAGCAGAAATACCAGCAGCACCAGTAGTTGAGGCTCCAGCTGCTGAAACACCAGCAACTACAGAAGTAGAAATCTCTCAAGAAGGTGAAATTTGTGAACTTCCTGGTGGTAGTGTATCAGAAGGAACAGTAATTGAGGCACCAGTAGTAGAAACACCAGCAACTCCTGAAATAGTAGCTGTAGAGGCTGAAGATTCACCGGATGCAATGGTAGACACGCTTCCTTTTGGCGACGTTATGAAAGAATACATGAGACAGAAAGCAGAAGAGGAAAGAATTGGAGAACTTACAGAACAGGAAAAAAGCGAAGAAACAAAGAAGCTTGAGCTTGTTTTAAGAGCACTTGATCCAATTAAAGAAGCAACTGGAATAAATGATGAAAGTATTGAAAAAGCCGTTGAAGATTTTATGAATAATGAAAAAAATAAAGGGCGATTTAGTGAGGAAGATAAAGAAGCAATTAAAGAAGTGACAAAGCTGATTGCTGATTTGGCAAATGATGCTGCTATGGACATAGCATGTCCTGGCAGTGGAGCATACAAACATGTGACACAAATGAAATTATTAACATCAAAAGCTGAAGATGCTTATAAAGCTAATAAACCAGAATTGGCCGAAAAATATATGAGAGAAGCTATGGACTACGCCCAGGAAAATGGTTTTAAAACTATACCAGGAGTACAAGAAATGGAAGATATAGCTAAAGCAGGAAAAGTTATTGTAAAACGCGCTGCTGGCGATAAAGCAGCTGAATTTGTTGAGGATACTTTATGCCCTAAGAAAGAGTATGTTCCTGGCTTAGGAACAATCTCTTTAAGAAACAAGGCGGAATACTTACTTAGAAAAGCTCAGGAAGCTAAAACAACAGAAGAGAGAAATAAGTATATGAGAGAGTATGAAGAAACTTGTAAGAGAGCTAATATTTCTGCAGTTCCATTTGCATTACAATTTTATGATGTTTATAAATCAGTATCAAATTTATTTTCATCAGAATCAACTGAAGAAACTGAAAAAAAAGATCCACTTAGTGACATCATTGGTACGATTAATACGTCAGTACGTTAAAATATTATACTTTAACCAATAAAGATTATATATGGTTTTTGCTTGAACAATTAGTTTGGTTCTAATATAGAGACAGATAAAAGGTTGATGGAACAATCATTATGCAATTTACAAGGCAATTTGGAAGAAAGTCCAGGTTGCCTTGTTTTATTTTTAGTCCCTTTT
>JAZLJM010000103.1:0-36773 GCA_045617805.1 Pseudobutyrivibrio sp. | reverse complement strand
ACTGATCCTGACCGCGAGGGCGAGGCTATTTCATGGCATCTTACCCAAGCGTTAAACCTTGAAGGCAAGCAGGTATATCGTATTACCTTTAATGAAATTACAAAAACGGCTGTTAAGAATTCCTTTAAGAATTCAAGAGAGATTGACATGGATCTTGTTGATGCACAGCAGGCTAGACGTATGCTTGATAGAATGGTGGGCTACAAGATTTCTCCACTTCTTTGGGCAAAGGTAAAGAGAGGCTTGTCAGCGGGACGAGTTCAGTCTGTTGCTCTTAGAATTATTGCTGATAGAGAGAAGGAAATAGAGGAGTTTATTCCTCAGGAGTATTACACTCTTGATGTTCTCTTAGATACAAAAACAGCAAAGAAGCCTTTAGTTGCAAAATATTATGGTGATACTACTGGCAAAAAGGATATTTCTGACAAGGCTAGTCTTGATGCAATAATAAAGGAGCTTGATGGAGCTTCATATTCTATTTCTTCTATTAAGAAGGGGACAAGAGAGAAGAAGGCACCACTTCCTTTTACTACATCAACAATGCAGCAGGAAGCATCAAAGGCTTTAAATTTTTCAATTCAAAAGACAATGAGCGTTGCGCAGCAGCTTTATGAAGGCGTTTCTGTAAAGGGACATGGTACAATAGGTCTTATTACTTATCTTCGTACAGACAGTACACGTGTTTCTGATGAAGCTAGAAAGATGGCAGAGGATTTTATTACTGCAAATTATGGAGATAACTATTTATCACAGGTGAATGCAGCTTCTAAGAAGTCATCAGGTAAGGTTCAGGATGCGCATGAAGCAATTAGACCTGCAAATCTTGATCTCATTCCGTCAGAAATCAAAGAATCTCTTACAAGAGACCAGTTTAGATTGTATCAGCTTGTTTGGAAGCGTTTTATGGCTAGCCAGATGTCAAATGCTATTTATGATACGACTTCGGTAAACTTTGAGGCAAATGATTATATTTTCTCAGCCTCTGATTCAAAGCTTAACTTTGACGGTTTTATGATGGTTTATACATCTGCTGATGATGAGGCGGAAGCTAAAGAACATCCTCTTTCTATGATAGAAAAGGATAGTGTTTGTAAATTGAATTGCTTTGATGAAAAGCAGCATTTTACTCAGAGTGCACCTCATTTTACAGAGGCTTCGCTTGTTAAGACTCTTGAAGAGCTTGGTATTGGTAGACCAAGTACATATTCGCCAACAATTACAACTTTGCTTAAAAGAAGATATGTTACAAAAGAAGCGAAAAATATTTTTGTAACTGAAATTGGTGAAGTGGTAAACGAGATTATGAAGGAATCTTTCTCCATAATTATTGATAATACATTTACTGCGAATTTGGAAATGCTTCTTGATGGAGTTGAAGAAGGTACGGTTGACTGGAAGTCAGTTGTTAGTAATTTTTATCCTGACTTAGAGGCTGCTGTTAAGGTCGCTGAAGAGGAATTGGAAAAAATTGAAATCCATGATGAGGTTACAGATGTAATCTGCGAGAACTGTGGTAAGAATATGGTTATCAAATATGGTCCGCATGGAAAATTTTTGGCTTGTCCAGGTTTCCCAGATTGTAGAAATACAAAGCCATATCTTGAAAAAATTGGTATTAAATGTCCTAAGTGTGATGGAGATGTTGTTATTCGTAAATCACAAAAGGGAAGAAAATTCTTTGGCTGTAGCAATCATCCAGAGTGTGATTTTATTAGCTGGTCGCGTCCAACTGATAACAAGTGCCCTAAGTGCAAAACATATATGGTTGTTAAAGGTAATAAGCTTTGTTGTGCAAACGAAGAATGCAGATTTGTTACAAATGTTCCAAAAGATGAAAAATAATACAAAACTTATATAGAATTAACACAATAATTCAAATTATCAGAAATTTTATTGCAATTGTAGAAGAATGGTGCTATGATTTACAAGAATTTCCGTTAAAGTTTTAGGAGGAAGAACTATGAGTGTTCAATTATTGGATAAGACAAGAAAGATAGGAAAGCTTCTTCATAATAACAATTCTTCAAAGGTTGTTTTTAATGATATTTGTCAGGTGTTGACTGAGATTCTTGAATCATCTGTTTTAGTTATTTCAAAAAAAGGTAAGGTGCTTGGAATTAGTCATGCGTCAAATACTGAGGATATTGGCGAGTTGATTGTAGACCAGGTGGGTGGATTTATTGATCCAATGCTTAATGAGAGACTTCTTTCAATTTTGTCTACAAAAGAGAATGTCAATCTTATGACATTAGGCTTTGAAAAAGATGATATTGATATGTATTCAGCAATAATTGCTCCTATTGATATTGCTGGTGAAAGACTGGGTACACTTTTCGTTTATCGTTTTGATAAGCAGTACGATATTGATGATATTATTCTTACTGAATATGGTACAACAGTAGTTGGACTTGAAATGATGCGTTCTGTTAATGAAGAGAATGCTGAAGAAAACAGAAAGCTCCAGGTTGTTAAGAGTGCGATTAGTACACTTTCATATTCTGAGCTTGAAGCTATTATTCATATTTTTGAGGAGCTTGATGGCGCAGAAGGCGTTTTAGTTGCATCAAAGATTGCAGATAGAGTTGGAATTACAAGATCAGTTATTGTAAATGCACTTCGAAAATTTGAATCTGCAGGTGTTATCGAATCTCGTTCTTCTGGTATGAAGGGTACATACATTAAGGTATTAAATGATGTTGTATTTGATGAGCTTGATGAACTAAAGAAAATTAAATAATGTACCGATATATCTATCAAGCGATGGATAAGACGGTTTTTAAGGACTTATGAGTATTCATAGGTCCTTTTTTTCTTCAAAAAAACTATGATATTTTTCATAAAATCATACTAACCCTTGTGTTTATTGTTAACAAATTACACAATATAGTGTAAAAACACCTTGTCTTTTTCGTCAGATACTTTATAATTATACTTAGTCTAGGAGGGGTATGCGTATGCTTGGCTCAGATGCTTTTAGTTATGTTAATTTATTAGATAAGACCATGGATGTCAGTTTTCAGCGTGAAGCGATAATTGCAAACAATATCGCCAATAATGACACACCTGGATATAAAAGAAAAGATATCGAATTTGAAAGTGTTTTACAGGATGCCTTGTTCAATTCCAAGGCAAGGTCACTTGATAAAGCTGTTGCAGCAATTCAAGGTGATGATTTAAGTGGTATTATGTACACTGATTATGAAAACTATTCATATCGAATTGATGGCAATAATGTAGACATGGACACTGAAAACGTTGAGCTTGCATCAGAGCAGTTGCGCTATAATACGTTGACTACTAGTGTGAGCAATCAATTCAATCGTTTTAATATGGTATCAAGATCATAATAGATAGAGGTGAATGCGATGGGATTATTTCAATCATTTGATATTTGTGCGACAGGTATGACGGCACAGAGATTTAGAATGGATGTTATTGCTGAAAATATTGCAAATGTTAGTACAACTAGAACTGAGGATGGTACACCATACAGACGTAAGGTTGTGACATTTACAGAAAAGAACCTTGATCAGGGGGCTTCCTTCCAAAATATATTGAAGGATAAGCAGGGCGCTTATCAAGGGAATGGAGTAAAGGTCTCAAAGGTTTCTGAAGATTTTGAATCAGATTTCATTATGGAATATGATCCTTCTCATCCAGATGCGGATGAAAATGGGTACGTGTCATATCCAAATGTAAATACAGTTACTGAAATGACAAATTTAATTGATGCAAGCAGGTCTTATGAGGCGAATACAACAGCTTTTGATGCGGTTAAATCAATGGCCTCTGCTGGAATATCTATTGGTCAATAATGAGGTAGGGTAAATGGACGTTTCATCTATACAAAGCTTATATGGAACTACTCCTGTTTCTGCTAATCAAACTAAGGTTAATGCGGATACTGGATTTGACTCAATGTTAAATTCGGTAATGGCTTTAGTTAAAGATACAAATAGCTTACAGGAGGCTGCGTCACGTGAGGAAGTTGCGTTTGCACTGGGGGAAACCGACAATACTCATGATTTGATGGTTGCTGAACAAAAGGCAAATGTTGCGTTGCAGTATACAGTGGCTATTCGAGACAAGGTTCTTGAATCATACAATACAATTATGAATATGCAAATTTAATTGTTTTGGTAAACTAAAAAAGGGAGAAAGTTTGTAATGCCGGAACAAATTCAAGCAATTTTAAATAAAATATTAGAATGGTGGAAAAAATTCACGAAGCGACAGAAGATATTGATTATTTCAATAGCTTCTGTTGTTGTGATTTCTTTTATTATTTTAGGCGTTGTCATATCACAGCCTAAGATGGTTCTTTTGATTGACTGCGAGGATGCTACTGAGGCTTCTTCTGTCAAGACACTTCTTGATGACAATGCAATCGAGTATGAGACTAGTCAGGATGGCTTTAGCTTTTATGTTGAAGAAAAAAACGAAGCTGAGGCAAATATTCTTCTTGGTTCAAATGAAATTCCAACAAAGGGTTATTCTCTTGAAGATGTAATTGATGGTAGCTTTTCTACAACTGAGGCTGATAAAGAAAAAAGATATCAGCTATATTTGGAAAGTCGTTTTGGTGAATTTATTGAAAGTCTTTCTATGGTAGATGAAGCAAAGGTTACTTTAAATCTTCCAGACGAGGATGGTACGATTATTTCTCAATCATTGCCATCTTATGCATCAATTATTGTTAAGCTTAATGCACCAATGACTGATGATATTGCGAATTCTCTTGCAAAATATGTTGCTACAGAGCTTGGAAATGATGATACTGTTAACATCACGATTATGGATACTGATGGTAATATGCTTTTTTCTGGTGGTGATGATTCAACGGCTGCTGGCAATGCTACTGCAAATCAGGATGTACGTGACAGAGTAAAAGAAAATATTGCAAATGAAGTAAAGGATGTAATTAATAAAACTGAGGTTTATGACAATGTTGAGGTTGGAATAAATCTTGATATGAATTTTGATGAAAATGGCTATGTTGATTACCACTATTATGTAGATGAGGGACAAACTCAGGGTTACTTAGACAGTGAAACTGGTAAAAACTCCAGTGCTAAAAATGGTAATGGCGGTGTCCCTGGTACTGATTCAAATGATGATGATACTACATATGTAACTGATGATGGCAATGTGACTGAGAGTAGTACAGAAGAATTTACAAAGGATTACTTACCTAGTGAGACTATTACAACTCACAATGATGAAATTGGAAAAATTAACTATGATGATTCATCTATTTCCGTGGCATGTACAGCTTATGCTGTTTACAATCAAGAGCAAATGGAAAAAGATGGTACATTAAAAGAAATGAATATGACCTTTGATGAGTTCGTTGCTGCAAATAGCGATCGAGTTCAGATGGAGGTTACAGATGATTTCATAAATCTTGTTGCTAATGCTACAGGTTTTTCACCTAGCAAGATTACAATTGTTGCTTATGAAATTCCGATGTTCCAATATAAGGATAAGGGACCATTTAGTATAACAGACATTTTACAAATGGTACTTGCTGCATTGATTTTTGCAATGCTTGGATTTGTAGTATTTAGAAGTCTTAAAACTGAGGAAGAGGAGCCTGTTGAGGAAGAGGTTACTATTGAGGATCTTATTGCTTCTACTCAGAAGGAAGAGGAAGAGCCACTTGATGATATTGGCTATACTGAAAAATCCGAGGCGAGACTTCTTATTGAGAAATTTGTTGATGAAAAACCAGAAGCCGTTGCTCAGCTTTTACGTAATTGGCTTAATGAAGATTGGGGTTAATACATTATGAGTGGCACAGAGGATTTAAATGGTGTACAAAAATCGGCAATTCTTTTGATTGCACTTGGACCTGAGAAGTCTTCTCAGATTTTTAAACACCTTAAAGAAGAAGAAATTGAAGAATTAACACTTGAAATTGCAAATACAAGAAGTATCTCACCACAGCTAAAGGAAGATGTATTGCAGGAATTTTATCAGGTTTGTCTTGCACAGCAGTACATTGCTGAGGGTGGTATTGGATACGCTAAGGAGCTTCTTGAAAAAGCATTGGGTGATGAAAGGGCTGCTGATGTTATTACAAAGCTTACAGCTTCATTACAGGTTCGACCATTTGAATTTATCAGAAAGACAGAACCTGCTCAGGTACTCAACTTTATTCAGGATGAGCACCCTCAGACAATCGCTATGATTTTGTCGTATCTATCGGCAGGGCAGGCATCTCTTATTATTGGTGCTTTGCCACCAGAAAAGCAGGCTGATGTTGCTAGACGTATTGCAATGATGGACAGAACTTCACCTGAAGTAATCAAAGAGGTTGAAAGAGTTCTTGAGAGAAAGCTTTCTTCTCTTATCAATCAGGATTACACAATTGCTGGTGGCGTAGATTCAGTTGTAGCAATTTTGAATACTGTTGATCGTGGAACTGAAAAACGTATTATGGAGTCTTTGGAAATCGAAGAGCCAGAGCTTGCAGAAGAAATCAGAAAGAAGATGTTCGTATTCGAGGATATCTTGCTTCTTGACGATAGAGCTATTCAGCGTGTTCTTCGTGATGTTGATAACTCAGATCTTGGTATTGCTCTTAAGGGTGCCAATGATGAGGTTCAGGCAGCTATTTTCAAGAACCTTTCATCTCGTTTGGCTGCCATGATAAAGGAAGATATGGAATTCATGGGTCCAGTACGTATGAAGGATGTCGAGGAAGCACAACAGAAGATTGTTGGTATTATAAGAAAGCTGGAGGATTCGGCAGAAATCGTTATTTCTCGTGGTGGAGGAGACGAACTTGTTGTCTAATAGTAGTATTATTTCTGGTTTTCGTGTTGTATATGATAATGATAGGGATGATGACGTGGTTATTGATTCAAATCAAAAAATTCAAGAGCTTCTTGAACGTCAGGCAAGAGAATACAAAGAGAAGCTGCGTATTGCAGAGCGTGAGCGCCGTATTGCAGAGCTAGAGGCATCAGGTGAGTCTATTCCAGAGGGAATGGACCCGGATGAATTTTTAGGTTTAGCTGATGCGATTATGCAGGAAGAGGAGCCTCAGAT
This sequence comes from Pseudobutyrivibrio sp., assembly GCA_045617805.1. GTDB lineage: Bacteria > Bacillota > Clostridia > Lachnospirales > Lachnospiraceae > Pseudobutyrivibrio. The sequence goes on along the minus strand of JAZLJM010000103.1, from coordinate 29,720 downwards.
TGATTATGTAGAAGAGGCAAAAGCGCAGGCTGAAGAAATACTTGCTGAGGCAAAAGCACAAGCACAAGGGATTTTGGATGCTGCAAATACAAATGCTAAGTCTATCGAGAAGATGGCTAGACAGGAGGCTGAGCAAGCAGGCTATAGTACTGGAATAGAGCGGGCTGAAATTGAATTAAATCAAGCAAAAGCTGAGCTGGAAGCTAAGGCTCAGATGCTTGAACAGGATTATTATTCGAAATGCGATATGCTTGAACATCAGGTGGTAGAGCAATGCATGGGCGTTTTTGAGAAGGTTTTTCGAGCAAAATTGTCTGGAGATAAAGATGTAATTTATCATTTGTTGAATCAATGTATTATGAATATTGAACGCACTAAGCAGTTTCAAATCAAGGTTAGTGATTCAAATGTGGATTACATTAAAGAGAAAAAAGACGAGATACTGATGAAGGTTGGGTCGGATGTTACAATTGATATCATAGCTGATCCTATGCTTGATGATAGTCAGGCGATTATCGAAACAGATGGCGGTGTCTTTGATTGTAGTCTTGATACAGAGCTTGATGCACTTGCAAGAGAAATTATTGCATTAAGTTAGGAGGTTTTTTTGGATTCGGTTATTTTACAACAGCTTTCGGAACGAAATTATTATAAGTCATATGGTAAGGTCGCAAAAGTTGTTGGGCTTACGATTGAATCTGTTGGACCGGAGGCAAAGCTTAAAGATATTTGTGAAATTATTGTCGATAGCAATACTAGAATAAAAGCAGAGGTTGTAGGCTTTAAGGATAAGAGGCTTATTCTTATGCCCTATGAAAATATTGAAGGTATTGGTGTCGGCTGCATGGTAGAGAATACTGGCAAACCGCTTGAAATAAAGGTTTCAGATGATTTACTAGGACATCTTGTTGATGGTCTTGGTGTACCTTCTGATACGGATGATTTGTCATTTATTGAGGATATGGAGGCTTATCCTGCTGAAGCTGATCCACCAGATCCAATGAGTCGTGTGATTATCAAGGATGTATTACCGCTTGGAGTAAAGGCTGTTGATGGTCTTATTACAGTAGGAAAAGGTCAACGTATTGGTATTTTTGCTGGTTCTGGTGTAGGAAAATCTACCTTGATGGGTATGTTTGCCAGAAATACAAAGGCTGAGATAAATGTTATTGCGCTTATTGGTGAGCGTGGTCGTGAGGTTCGTGAATTCGTAGAGAATGATTTGGGACCTGAGGGTATGGCTAGATCAGTTGTTGTTTGTGCAACATCAGATAAACCGGCACTTATTCGTAAAAAAGCAGCATTTACTGCAACAGCTATAGCAGAGTATTTTCGAGATAAGGGAAAAGATGTTTTGCTTATGATGGATTCTCTTACTCGTTTTTCTATGGCACAAAGAGAAATTGGACTTGGTTCGGGTGAACCACCGGTTACGAGAGGTTATCCACCATCTGTTTATTCAGAGATGCCTCGTTTGTTAGAACGAGCTGGTAATTCTGATGTTGGCTCTATTACAGGTTTATATACAGTACTTGTAGATGGTGATGATTTTAATGAGCCGATTACTGATACTGCTAGAAGTATTCTTGATGGACATATTGTTCTCAATAGAAAGATTGCTCAGAAAAACCATTATCCTGCAATAGATGTTTTGGCTTCTATTTCCAGAGTTATGTCGGCTGTTGCAACCTCGGAGCATAAAGCTCTTGCTGGAAAACTTAAAAATGTTTTAGCAACTTACAATGAAGCAGAGGATTTGATAAATATTGGTGCATATAAAAAGGGCTCTAATAAATCAATTGATTATGCCGTGAGCAAAATAGATGCGGTAAATGAATTTTTGATGCAGCCTACGCATGAAAAGATTGAATTTGATGATGTTATTTCTTCACTTTCTGAGATTTTTGCAGAATAGAGGTAGTTTAAATGGCCAAGTTTCAATATAGAATGCAAAATATTCTAGATATTAAGCAAAAGCTTGAAGAACAGGAAAAGGTTAATTTTGGAATTGCTACAGCAAAATACAATGAAGAACGTGATAAAATGCGTGAAATTATGTTACGCCAGGCAGGCTATGAAAAGCAGCTTAGAGAATTGAGTACAGGTAAATTGAATATCATGGATATTAAAACCTGTAAGAACTCAATTAATTCTATGAAAGTAGCATTACGAGATCAAATGATTCAGGTTTCGCGAGCTCAGAAGCAATTAGAGATTGTTCGTGGAAGACTTAATGCGGTAGTTATGGAACGTAAGATGCATGAAAATTTAAAGGAAAAAGCCTTTGATAGATTTAAGGAAGAATTAAATCACGAAGAGGGCAAGCTCACTGATGAGCTAGTTAGTTATACACACTTTAATAATGAGGAGCAATAGTTATGGCAGAGGAACAAGAGGTTACCATGGCGCCAGCGCCAGAGGCTGATGAAAATATTGAAAAGGCGGCTAAGTCTGCTGATAAAAAGGCTGACAAGAAAAAAGGTAAGGATAAGGCTGTAGATGAAGAAAATATCGAAGATGAAGAGAAGGTAGGCTTTGGAACAAGACTTATTATGGGTTTTGTTGGTCTGATTATTATTCTTATCTGGCTTGCTATTTTTGCATTGCTTGTAAAAATGGATGTTGGCGGTTTTGGTTCGACAGTACTTTTTCCAGTGTTAAAGGATGTGCCATATGTAAATATGATTCTTCCTGGAATTGAAGAATATATGCCAAAGGATGAGGAAGGTCCTGCATATGAGACAGTTGATGAAGCTGTTGCAAGAATTAAGGAGCTGGAACAGGAAATCGAGGATATGAAAGCTGCTGATGCAGATAAGGATGCCAAGATTACAGAGGCGGATGAAGCTGCAAAAGAGTTAGCTGAATACAAATCAAAAGAAACTGCATTTGAAGAAGAAAAAGAAAAATTTTATGAAGAGGTTGTTTTTTCTGACAATGCACCCGATATAAATACATATAAATCATATTATGAATCTATCGAGCCTGAAAATGCTGAGGCGATATATAAACAAGTTGTATTACAGCTTCAAGAAGACGAGGAAATTGAGGATTATGTAAAAGCATATTCAAGCATGAAACCTAAAAATGCTGCTGCAATTTTTGATTCAATGACTGATGATTTGGATTTAGTTTGTCAAATTTTATCAGCAATGGATGCGTCTAGTAGATCTGATATTCTGGCTGCCATGGATGAAAGCAATGCTGCTATTGTTACAACCATGATGGAGCCTTAGAATATATTTTTCCTTAGGGAAATCGTAGTTTGATAAGTGAATATAGAAAGGAGGACAAAGGATGACCGGTACTAATGTATCTAATTTGCTGGATTCATTTTCAAGTGAGAAATCTTTCGAAATTCCTGTAAAGCAAAAGTCTTCATTTAGTGACGTATCTTTTAAGAATACGTTGGTTGCATTCTCAAATGTTTCAAAGACTGAGTCGCCAAAACCAGTTGAAAACGCTAATGAGAAGAAATCATGTGAAGAGATTGATTCATCTATTAATTGCTTTAATACAAAATCAATTGATTGCAAAGATGAAGCTGTTTCTGAAGAAGGCTCGTTGCCTACAGAAACTGAAAATTCTGTTGAACTAGAAGAGTTTACAGAAGAGATTGAAGATTTTTCACAAGAGATTATAAGTTATCTAAAGGATGCTTTTGAAATTTCTGATGATGAAATCACATCGGCAATGGAGGTTTTAGGATTGACGGCTGTCGAGTTGGTTTTACCACAAAATCTTGTAGCTGTTATCACAGAAATTAATCCTGAAATTGAAAATGTTGAGCTTTTGATGAGCAGTGATTTTAATGAAATTTTATCTCAGATGAATGAATTTGCAGCAAGTTTAGAAGAACAACTTGGAATTTCATTGGAGGAGTTTTCAAAAGTAATTGATAATTCCAGCATAGTGGAGGAACAGGTTATTGATTTTCGGAATTTGAATCAATCAGAGGGGACTGAACAATCTAATCAGATACCTGTTGAATCAGAAGAAGTGTTTTCTGGAACAGTTGTTGATGAAAATCCTAAAGCATCAAATGAAAACTTGAAAGAGGATGGTTTTCAAAATAGTGAGGATATTGAAGCTGTAGAGAAGGCAGTGGTAAAAGATTCATTTAACGATTTTAGCAAAAAGGAACAGAATTCTGATTTTGAAAAAGGAACAAAAACTGATGCTCGTTCAATAAAGAATATTGGTGAAATGAAATCAAATGATATTGATTTTGAAAATGCTTTTTCATTAAATCAAGGTTTTGACGATGGAATTTCGTATTCAGCTATTGACGATACGGTTATACTTCCTACTGGCCAAAGTGTTAGAGTTTCTGAGATGGTTGACCAAATTGTTGAACAGGCCAGAATTACAAATTTTGAAGATCAGACTACAATGGAGATGACATTAAATCCAGCAGGTTTAGGAAAAATCTATATTGAGGTCACTCAGCATGGTAATGAAATTACCGCAAAGATTTTTACTGAGAACGAAGCAGTGAAGGAAGCACTTGAAAATCAAATGGTTAATTTAAGAACTACTTTGAATGAAGGTTCTCAGAAAATTACATCGGTTGAAGTTGCTGTTGGCTCACATGAATTTGAGAAGAATCTTGAAGAAAATGCAAGACAGGAGCAGCAGAATCAAGAAAATGCAAATCAGCAGACTCAAAAGAATAGACGTATTAATTTAAATATTTTAAATGAGTTGGATGGGCTTTCGAAGATGATGACCGAGGAGGAGCAGCTAGTTGCTCAAATTATGAAGGATAATGGAAATTCACTTGATTTCCAGGCATAAAAAAGAAAGGAGGAAAAGATGGCTAATAATTTATTAGTGGGTGGTGTAGCAAATGGTGTATATACAAAAAATAATGCATCAAAGGAAGCTACAAAATCAGATGATAAGACTAATTCATCATTATCGCGTGCGACTGCTGAGAATGCTTACAACAAAGAAATGTTTTTACAGCTTTTGACAGCAGAAATGCAATACCAGGATCCGTTAGAGCCTACTTCAAATAGTGAGTACGTTGCTGAGCTTGCATCATTTACTCAAATCGAAGCTGTTCAGTCTGTACAGGATCAGATGAAAACGATTGAAGGCAATAGCCTGGTTGGTAAATATGTTATTCTTATGGATGAGAATCACAATGAAGTTGCTGGAAAGGTTGATTATGTTTCTAAAGATGATGATGGAACTTTACAGCTTTCAGTAAATAATCGTATGTATGATATAGCTTCTCTTGAATCTGTTATCGATGGTGCGTATTACAATGGAACGGTAATGTCGGAAGGATTCCATGAAGAAATCGAATCGTTACCAGCACTTGAAGATATTACATTAGCTGATGAGGAACGAATTGGTGCTTGCCGTGCAGTTATTAATTCTCTCGATGCAGAAACAATGCAATATTTTTCAAAAGCAGATTTAGAAAAGCTTGTAGAGTATGAAAAGAGAATTGCTTCGTTAAAGGAGGCTTAATATGAGTAATATTAATATAAATCCTTCTTTTTCATCAATAGAACAGGTTGCGGGACAATATCTCAATCCTTCATCAAGTTCTAAGGCACTTGGTAATTTAGGTAAAGACGGAGTATCTTTTGAGGAATTACTTAATCAAAAGCTTAATCAAACGTCTGAATTAAAGTTTTCTAAGCATGCAACTCAAAGACTTGATGATAGAAACATTACATTGACAGATGAGCAATCTCTTCGATTGGAAGAAGGAGTTCAAAAAGCGTTAGAAAAGGGCATAAAGGATTCTTTGGTTTTAGTTGATTCATTGGCATTTATTGTAAATGTACCAAATCAAACAGTTGTAACTGCTTTAGATCAAACTGAAGCTGAGGAAAAGGTTTTTACAAATATTGACGGTGCTGTAATAGTATAGCTGGACCTTATGGAAGCTATTGTCACTGACTGACAGATGTGACAGGTTTTACGCACCTAAGAAATTAGGAGGTCAAAATTATGATGAGATCACTTTTTTCTGGTGTAGCTGGATTAAAAACACACCAGACGAAGATGGATGTTATTGGTAACAATATTGCCAATGTTAATACAGTAGCATTTAAATCATCTTCGACAACATTCCAGGATCTTATGTATCAGACAACATCACAGGCATCTGGAGCATCCGCTACTCGTGGTGGTACAAATGCTAAGCAGATTGGTCTTGGTGTTTCTAATGGAGCAACAAAGGTTTCTGTAACTTCAGCAGGTGCTGCACAGTCTACAGGTGATGCTCTTGATATTAGACTTACAGATACTAAGTCAACAAACTTTTTTGTAGTAAATAATGGTACTGAGAATCTTTTTACAAGAGCTGGTTCGTTTTACGTTGATGGTCAGGGAAACCTTGCTATGACAACAACAGGTTATCTTGTTCAGGGCTGGCAGGTAGATGCTCAGGGTAAGATTGTAAAGGATACAGTTTCACCACTTAAGGTTATGGCTCCAGCAAATCTTACATCTTCACCAGAGGCTACTACAATCGGAACATTTTCAGGTGTGCTTGATAAAAATGATACAGCCGTAACTTCTTCACAGGGTTATATTCGTACACTTTCTTTCTATGATTCACTTGGATATTCTTATACAGCAAAGTTTGCAATCAATGTTAAGGATGCAACTGCTGGAACATATACAATGAAGCTTACAAATGTATTTGATGATAAGAATAATGATATTCTTGCAAGCTATGTTGGCGATGATCCAGAGAAGTTAAAAGAGATTTTTGGTCAGGAAACAACTGAAAAGAAAACATATGGTTTGAATTCATCTTTTGAATACAGTGATAGCATGTGGAAGTATATTGATGCTGATGGTAACAAGTATGCTGTTGAGCCTGTTACAACAGGTGGCGGTATTGCTGGAGATCCAATTGTAGTTTCAAATTATAATTTTACTAAGTTAGATGATACAGGTCATAAAAGCTCAGAACCACCAAAGACTATTCAGGAAGTATTTGGAACAACTGATGTAAAATCGGCGTTATCAAAAATGTTTGGAATTAGTACTGAAGATATCGATAAAATCGATGGAACAGAGCCAGGAGCTGGTTTTACATTGCCATCATTATCGAATGGTGCTAATGCAACTTTAGCTGCTGAGTTGAAGACAATTGCATATGAATTGAAATTTGATACAAAGACAGGTTTGATTTCACAGTCAGGCGATACACCAGGTATTACAAATCTTATGTTAAATACAAGTCTTCTTGGACCATATACACAACCAACTGTACAGCAGGCTGCTGCGATTTCTGATATTAATCTTGATATGAGCGGCTTGTTAAATTATGACAATGGTGGTACTTCTACAGTAGTTGCTGATAGAGGTGATGCAGATGGTGTTGGTGCTGGTAAAAAGCTTGGTACAATGACAGGACTTTCTGTTGATGGAACAGGAAAGATTTTTGGTTCTTATTCAAATGGTAATACTGTTTTGCTTGGTCAGATTGTAGTTGCTCAATTTGCAAATGCATCTGGTCTTGAGGAAATGGGTGAAAACTGTTACAAGACAACACTTAACTCTGGCGAGTTTGATGGTATTGGTCTTGATGTTTCTGCAGATGGTTCAAGTATGGCAACTGGTCAACTTGAAATGTCAAATGTTGATTTGTCTGCTGAATTTACAGATATGATTGTTACACAAAGAGGTTTTCAGGCAAATTCAAGAATTATCACTGTATCAGATACATTACTTGAAGAGCTTATTAATCTTAAGAGATAATTTTTAATTTAATTAAGTCTCTACTTTTCTTTATGAGATGGGAAAGTAGAGACTTCTTTTTGTAATTTGTGGTATTGAAATATAACAAATTGTTGAGATATGAATGAAATAAGATTAAATTTTTTGAAGAAAATATGAATTATTTGCGAAATTTTAACTACAACAATATTTTGTGGTTAGGACATCAAAAAAACACAATAATATGCGACTATTTTACTAATTAAAGTAGACAACTAATATCGAATTTAGTAAAATAGTTACATAGTGTAGTAGTGTGCATTATGAATTATTGTAATCATTGAGATAGGTGGTGAGAAGAATTGGATTTAGCTACATTGTTGGGACTTGTTTTGGGTCTTGTAATGGTACTTTTTGGTATCGTTTCATCCGGTGGTGTTGCTGCGTTAGGAAACTTTATTGATGTTCCTTCTGTAATCATTACTATTGGTGGATCTCTTACGTCCGTTCTTTCTTGTAATAAAATGGCAGACTTTACAAATGGATTTAAGGGTTTTGGATTAGCTCTTAAAGAACCTGCTGTTGGAAGTGCTGCTGATACAATTTCAAATATTATTAATTTGTCTAATATTTCTCGAAAAGAAGGTATTCTTGCTTTGGAAGAAGCTGCTGGAGGAATCGAAGATGAATTCTTAAAAAAAGGCATTATGCTTGTAGTTGATGGTACTGATCCAGAACTTGTTAGAGGTATTCTTGAAACGGATTTGGATTGCGTTGAAGCTCGACATGGTAAGGTTACTGCCATGTGGGATAAATGGGGTGAAATGGGACCTGCCTGGGGTATGATTGGTACCCTTGTAGGACTTGTAAATATGTTACAGAACCTTACAGATTCTTCGACGATTGGCCCTAATATGGCGGTTGCGTTACTTACTACTCTTTATGGTTCGCTTATTGCAAACTGGATTACAGGTCCGATTTCTTCAAAGCTTCATGCAGATAACGATCTTGAGGTTATGATGAAGAATATTACAGTTGAGGGTCTCCTTTCTATTCAGGCTGGTGAAAACCCTCGTGTAATAGAAGAAAAGTTGAAGTCATTCTTGAAGCCTAGCGAAAGAGGTACTATTGGCAGTGACGGAGGTGAAGAATAATGGGTAAGAAAAAAGAAGATCCAGCTCCAGCGGGCGCGCCTGCGTGGATGGCCACCTTCTCTGATCTTATGAATTTGCTTCTGTGCTTCTTCGTTTTACTTTTCTCTATGAGTAGTACAAATGAGGAAAAGTTTGAAGAAGTTATTGCCAGTATTCAATCTAGCTTTAGTATTTTTAGCGCTGGTGGAAAAGCAATTGGTGATGGAACAATGATTTCATCTGGTATTAGCCAATTGGAAATGTTTGATGATTATTTCAAAAGTGTTCATGATGGCGAAGATAAGGATTATGAGAAACAAGGCGCTACTGATGTTTCGAATGATACCGATAGCGATTCAACTTTTACAGCAGAGCAAGCAGAAGAGATGCTTGAACAGTCTGGAACAGCAGAGTCTGAAGCGATGGCTGAATCCATAGAAGAAAAGCTTGGTCAATTAGGATTAAAGGATCAGGTTGAAGTTGATTTTAATGCAAATTGTGTAATGCTTACTATTAATGGAGCATTGCTTTTTGAATCAGGACAAGCTGAACTAACACCTGATGCTTGTGAAATTGTTGATAATCTATCTGAAATATTGGTTGACTATAATGACAATATTATTGAAATAGAAGGACATACTGATAATGTTCCTATGAAGTCAGCAAAGTATCCAAATAATGATGTACTTTCTATGTATAGAGCTCTTTATGTAGCTGATAGGGTGAGGCTTAATCCTGATGTTTCACCTGAACATATTAAGTCTGCTGGACGCGGTGAATATGTTCCGATTGCTGATAACAGCACTCCAGAGGGTAGAGCTAGAAATAGACGAGTAGAGATAAAGATTTTTAATACTTTTAGTTCAGATATTGCTGAATAGGAAAGGAATTTTATATGAAAAAGAATCTTATTACAGTTGTTATTTTGGCACTTGTTGTTGTCAATCTTGTCTTGACAGCATTATTAACAATTACAATAGTACCTGAGACAAGAAAAGCTAATGAATTAATTACAAAGGTTTGTTCAGCAATTGATTTAGATTTAGTTGCAGGTGATACAGCAGGTTCATTAAGCATCGATGTTAGCGATATGGTTGATTATACAATCGCTGATCAGATGACAATCAACCTTGCTGACAATGGGGATGGTACAGCGCATTATGCGGTGCTTAGTGTTTCACTTTCTCTTGATAGCACTAGCGAAGATTATGCTACATACAATGAAACAACATTGGCTTCTTACGAAAGTGTTGTGAAGAATGATATTAATTCTATTGTTTCTTCACATACTATTGACGATATGCGCAACAATGAAGATGCAGTAAAAGAAGAAATTCTCGAAGATTTACAGGGATTATTCAAATCATCTGTTATTGTTAGAGTGAATTTCTCAAGTGCAACTTATCAGTAAAATGTTTTTGAATGGTGGTGAGGATTCTTGAGTGATGTTCTTTCACAAAATGAAATAGATAACCTGCTTCAAGCGTTAACTAGTGGTGAACTTGATGCTGAAGAAATTAAAAATAGTAGTGAACGTCAGGTAAAGAATTATGATTTTGCACGACCATCTAAGTTCTCAAAAGAGCACTTAAGAACGCTCGAAATCATTTTTGAGCATTATGGACGATTATTATCAACTAATTTACCAATTTTTCTCAGAAAAAATATTCAAGTTGAAGTAATGAACTCCGAAGCAGTTACTTATATGGAGTTTTCAAATTCATTATCTAATCCGGTGCTACTTGGAATTGTTGATTTTTCTCCGCTAGAGGGAAATATCCTTGTTGAGATGGCATCCAATCTTGGATATGCTATTGTAGATAGAATGCTTGGTGGGGAGGGCGAACCTCTTGATAAAATTAGAGACTTTTCTGAGATAGAGTTATTAATTATTGAAAGAGTTCTAACGAGTTGTGTTGAATTATTACGTGAGCCTTGGGAGAATGTAGTAGATGTTCATCCAAGACTTGAGAGAATTGAGACTAATTCTCAGTTCGCACAAATCATTTCTCCATCGGAAATGATAGCTATTGTTACAGTTAACATCAAGATAGGAGATGTTGAAGGCTTGATGAATGTGTGTTTACCATTTATCACACTTGAGCCTGTAATGGATAAGTTAAATACCAAATTTTGGTTTTCTAATATGACTGAAAAGACTGGACCTGGTTTTGCAGAGACTGTTGAACATTTGATTTCACATGCAAAGATTCCTGTAAAGGCGGTACTTGGGAATAGTGCAATTTCTGTTGCTGATTTTTCTATGCTTCAGGTTGGTGATATTGTTCGATTAGATACAAAGGTTGATCAGGAACTTGATGTTTTTGTTGGAGACATCAAGAAGTTTTCAGCTTTGCCAGGTGCATCTGGTAAAGAGTATGCAGTCAGAGTTACATCGATAATTAGGGAGGAGCAATAATAATGAGTGATGGTGTATTATCACAAGAAGAGATTAATGCACTCTTAAATGGCGGCGTTCCTGATGCAGGTGCTGGAGGTGCCGGTAACGGAGCTATGACCGATCAGGAATTTGATACGATTGGTGAAGTGGCAAATATCAGTATGGGTACTGCCGCAACGACCTTATTTTCTCTTGTAAATAAAAAGGTTGAGATTTCAACACCTGTTGTTTCTATCAGTACATGGGATGATATTGTTGAGTCCCACGATAAGCCTTGTGTATTAGTAAAGATAGCTTATACAAAAGGTTTGGATGGAAGTAATATTTTAGTACTTCGTGAGGATGATGTAAAAATAATTACAGACCTCATGATGGGCGGTGATGGTAGCAATATTGAAGGAGAGGTTGGAGAAATTCATCTTTCAGCAATTTCTGAGGCGATGAATCAGATGATGGGTTCATCTGCAACATCTTTATCTTCAATGCTAAATAAAATGATTGATATCAGTCCACCAAATGCACAGCTTACTGATTTAGCAAAATCTGGCGATGGTAGTGAGATTGATAATTTCCTAAAGGATGATTTTGTAAAAATTGCTTTTAGGATGCAAATTGGTGATTTGGTTGATAGTGAAATGATGCAGTTATATCCTGTGTCATTAGCTAAAGAGATGTGTTCTAGTGTTTTACAGAACATGGAATCTGATTCACAATCTACTGTTGAGGACGGTGCGAATGCAGCACCAGAACCTGCACCAGCAGCACCAGAACCTGCACCAGCTCCTGCGCCTGCACCTCAGGCGGCAGATCCAAATGCAGGTGCACCGCAGATGGGACAGCAGATGATGGGACAGCCAATGATGGGGCAACCTATGATGCCTTATTACCAACCTGGAGCGCAGGTAAATGTTCAACCTGCACAGTTTTCTACATTTTCACCTGGATTTAGTGCTCAGTTTGCACAAGAAAATATTGACTTAATTCTTGACGTACCACTAGAAGTTACAGTAGAATTAGGTCGTACCAATAAAACAATTCAGGAGATTTTGGATTTTACACCTGGTACAATCATCGAGCTTAATAAAATAGCCGGTGAGCCAATAGATGTACTTGTCAATGGCAAGTATGTGGCCAAAGGAGAAGTTGTAGTTATTGAGGAATCCTTTGGTGTACGTATTACTGAAATTATTAAAGAGTAATAATAAATTATTAAGGAGAAGAAGACATGGCAAAAAATATTTTAATTTGTGACGATGCAGCATTTATGCGAATGTTGATTAAGGACATTCTTACAAAGAATGGTTACAACGTAGTAGGAGAAGCTGAGAATGGTAAAATTGCAGTAGATAAGTATGCAGAGCTTTCACCAGATCTTGTACTTCTTGACATCACAATGCCTGAGATGGATGGTATTGGTGCTCTTAAGGCAATCAAAGCTAAGGATGCAAACGCTAGTGTTATTATGTGTTCTGCAATGGGCCAGCAGGCAATGGTTATTGAGGCTATTCAGTCTGGCGCTAAAGACTTTATTGTTAAGCCATTCCAGGCAGAACGTGTATTAGAGGCAGTTAAGAAGGTTATTGGCTAAAAATGATTTTTCTTACATCTACAGGTGAAAGTGCTTTTCAATTGATTATTGTTTTATGCATTTTTGCTTGTGTATTATTTGCGTCATATTATGTTACAAAATGGATAGCGGGTTATCAGAAGCAGGTTCATGTTAATAGAAATCTTGAGATTATAGACATGATTAAAATTGCATCTGACAAGTCTGTTCAGATTGTTAGAGCAGGTGAAAATAAATTTTTTGTTATTGCACTTGGTAAAACTGAAGTGACGCTTTTGGGTGAAATTACAGAAGAAGATTTATTAGAATTGGACGAAATTGAACAGGATAAGTCTCAAAATGGATTTAAAGAGCTTGATTTCAAGTCAATTCTTAATAAGATTTCAAAAAAGAATTAACCGTTATAGGCAGAATATGTTATGAATAAAATACAAAAATGCTATGTCATATGCAGTATTGTATTTGCGGTATTTGTACTTGCTTTTGGTTGGTGGCATTCATCTGGTATAAGGGTTTATGCTGCTGATGTTCAAAGTACTGAATATGGTGCCTCAAATGAGGATTATGGCGCAACAGAGCATGCGCCTAATTCATCTGACGAAAAAGTTGGTACTGGCGCTTTTACGTTAACATTTGATGGCGATACTGGAAGCTTTTCTTCTACAATGAAGATGCTTGCTGTAATTACAATTATTGCATTGGCTCCATCTATTCTAATAATGTTAACTTCCTATACGAGGTGCGTTATAGTTCTTCATTTTGTGCGCGCTGCTATAGGAACAAACACAGCGCCGCCTAATCAGGTTTTGATAGGTTTGGCGTTGTTTTTAACGTTGTTTATTATGAATCCAACTTTTACATCTATTAAGGAACAAGCAATTGATCCTTTTGATGCGGGAGAAATCACACAAGAGGAAGCTCTGGATGCGGCTATGTTGCCGATGAGAGAGTTTATGTATGGACAGACTCAGACTAAGGACTTAAATATGTTTTGCGATATTTCTGAGGTTACCTACGAAGATTACGATGATGTTCCTTTTACTGTTTTAGTTCCATCATTTATTTTATCAGAACTAAGAACTGCGTTTATTATTGGATTCTTAATTTATATACCATTTATTGTTATTGATATGGTCGTCGCGTCGGTTCTCATGTCGATGGGTATGATGATGTTGCCGCCGACCACGATATCGTTACCATTTAAGATTTTACTATTTGTTTTAGTAGATGGTTGGAATTTAGTTATCGGTGGTCTTGTTAAGACCTTTTATTAGGAGAAAGTGTTATGTCTGAAGGTCAAGTTCTAGATATAATTAGAGAGTCTATGTATGTACTTATAATCAATTCAGCACCAATGCTGATTGTTTCATTGGTTATTGGATTGATTATTAGTATTTTTCAAACAGTAACTTCTATTCAGGAGCAAACGCTTACTTTTATTCCAAAGATAATTGGAGTATTTGTTTCACTGATTATTTTTGGACCATGGATTATTAGTAATTTTTCAAGCTATATTACTGAACTATGGCAGGATTTTAGTGTATATGTAGGCTAGTTAATAGATGTTTAGTGCAAATTTTACATTACAAAATTTTGAATATTTTTTACTGATATTAATACGCATATCCATGTTTGTAGTTGTAGCACCTTTTTTTAATACAAATAATACGCCAGTAAGAATCAAAATAGGTTTTAGTGCGATTGTTTCTTTATTACTGTATTTTGTATTACCTTTTGAGGATCTCAATTATGAAACTGTTGTAGGATATGCTTTTTTGGTTGTTAAAGAGGCTATTACAGGATTGATACTTGGATTTGCAACTAATTGTGCTAATTCAATTATTTTGCTTGCTGGTAATATGATTGATACAGATACTGGATTTTCGATGGCACAGGAGTATGATCCTACACTTAGAACAGAAGCTTCAATTACAGGGCTTTTATATAATTATTTTATTATGATACTGCTTGTAGTGTCGGATATGCATCGATATATTTTCAAATCCTTTTGTGATGCATATGAACTGATTCCTATTGGTAAAACTATTTTTAAGTGGGATTCGTTATCATTATCAGTTATTACATATATGGGGGACATATTTATTATTGCTTTTAGAATTGTCTTGCCTGTCTTTGCATGTATAATGATTCTCAATGCAGTTCTTGGAATTATGGTTAAGGTTGCACCTCAGATAAATATGTTTTCTGTTGGTGCACAGATGAAAATTTTGCTCGGTTTTGCGGTTATGTTTTTGACAATCTTTTTATTGCCAGAAATTGCAAATTATATTTTTACTGAGATGAAGACGATGATGGTATCGTTTATTAAGGGATTGTACTAGTGGATGAAGAAAATAAGCTTTTAATTGAATTTAATCTCCAATTCTTTGCAAAAGACGGTGAGGGTGGAGAAAAGACAGAACCTGCTACCCAGAAAAAACTGGATGATGCCCGAAAAGAGGGTAAGGTTGCTAAAAGCAAGGAACTTGCGGCAGGAGTTGGGTTACTAGCTTTTTTCTTTGCAATAAAGATTTTTACCAGTTTTGTTGGAAGCAAGTTTAGTGAAGTATTCAGATGGATTTACTCTATAATTCCTGATGTTGTTGATATGAATCGTGGTGGTCTTTCTGTTGAAACGTCATGGACAATAATTAAGTTGGTTTTAATTAAAATTTTAGTAATTCTTGCTCCATTTTTGATTATTGGATTTGTAGTAGCGATAATAATAAATATTATTCAGGTAGGATGGAAGATTTCTTCAAAGCCGCTTGAACCCAAGCTTTCAAAATTTAATCCAATAAATGGTTTTCAAAGAATGTTTTCTAAAGATTCTTTGGTGAATCTTGGAATGTCACTGATAAAGCTGCTTTTAATATTTTATGTTGCATACAAAAACATAAAGAATCAGGCAAATAACTTATTTATTTTATATGAAATAAGTTTAAATCAGGCTTTAGCTATGATATTTGATATAATAATAGATACGGCTATAAAAATTAGTATTATCTATTGTGTTCTTGGGCTCGTTGATTATTTTTATCAAAGATGGAAATTTAATGATGAGATGAAAATGACCAAGCAAGAGGTTAAGGATGAGTACAAACAATCTGAAGGAGATCCTAAGGTTAAGGCACAACAGAAGCAAAGGATGATGCAGGCTTCGCAAAGGCGTATGATGAGTTCAGTGCCTGAGGCTGATGTAGTTATTACAAACCCTACGCATCTTGCTGTGGCCATAAAATATGATAATACTCAGGATGAGGCGCCTAGAGTTTTAGCAAAAGGTGCTGATTATGTTGCAAATAAAATAAAAGAAAAGGCAAGGGAATCGGAGGTTCCGATTGTTGAGAATAAACCTTTGGCAAGAACTCTTTATGCGACTGTTGAAATTGGTGAAACAATACCACCTGAGTTGTATCAGAGTGTAGCGGAAGTCCTTGCTGTGATTTATGCAAATAGAGATAACTAAAATATTTTGTAAGAAAGGAGGGAATAGGAATTGCTTACTGGTGTAAAAAAGACTGATATTGGTGTTGCTGCATATTTATTGTGCGCAGTTACATTTTTTGTTATTCCAATCCCTTCTATTTTACTTGATATTATGCTTGCGTTTAATATCGCAATTGCTCTTATTATTTTGATGAATGTATTATTCGTAAAAGAAGTGCTTGATATGTCATTTTTCCCGACACTACTTCTTTTTACAACAATTTTTAGAATTTCTCTAAATGTTTCATCTACAAGACTTATTCTATCGACTGGTAATCCAGGAAACGTTGTTGCAACCTTTGGACAGTTCGTAGGTGGTGGAAATTTAGTAATTGGTGCAATTATCTTTATTATTTTGATTATCATTCAATTTATGGTTATCAATAAAGGTTCTGAGCGTGTTGCTGAAGTATCTGCTAGATTTACACTTGATGCTATGCCTGGTAAGCAGATGGCTATTGATGCTGATTTGAATACAGGTGCAATTGATGATGCTGAAGCAAAAAGACGAAGAGATAAGATTCAGGAGGAATCTGCTTTCTTCGGAGCTATGGATGGTCCTACGAAGTACGTAAAAGGAGACGCTACTGCAGGTCTTATCATTACTTTTGTTAACTTGGCTGGTGGAACCATTATGGGTATTATGAATATGGGACTTCCTTTTGCTGAGGCGATTCAGGAATATGGTATTTTGACAATAGGTGATGGCCTTTGTTCTCAGATACCATCACTTTTGATATCTTTATCAACAGGTATTCTTGTAACAAAGGGTTCAAAGGATGCAGATTTTTCTGGTGTTTTAATAAAGCAATTATTTGGTGTTCCTAAAGTTCTTTATATTGTTGGTTTTTCAATGTGTTTTCTTGGAATAGCAACTCCACTTAATGCTATAATGTTTTTAGCTTTTGGCGTTTGTTTTATTATTTCTGGCCGTTCTATTTCTCAAAATATTGAGGAGGCTACGACAGAAGAGGCGGTGGCAGAGGAAGAGACTGAGGCGGAAGAAATCCGGCGACCCGAAAATGTTGTCTCGTTGCTACAGGTTGATCCGATTGAACTGGAATTTGGCTATGGTATCATACCGCTTGCAGATGTTAATCAAGGTGGCGATTTGTTAGATAGAGTTGTTATGATTAGAAGACAAATCGCTCTTGAGCTTGGTACGGTAGTTCCAATTATTCGTTTGCGAGATAATATTCAGCTAAATCCTAATCAATATATTATTAAAATTAAAGGTATCCAGATTACAGAAGGAGAAATTCTTTTTGATCATTATATGGCAATGAATCCTGGATACGCGGAAGAAGAGATTACAGGTATTCCAACCTTTGAACCTTCTTTTCATTTACCTGCTGTTTGGATTACCGAGAGTCAGCGAGAGCGAGCGGAATCATTGGGGTATACAGTTGTTGATCCACCTTCGATTATAGCGACGCATCTTACAGAGGTTATACGTAGTCATATTGCTGAATTGTTGACAAGACAGGATGTGCAGAATCTTGTGGACAATTTAAAAGAAAGTAATCCAGTTTTAGTAGAGGAATTGATTCCAAAGCTTCTTGGTTTAGGCGATGTTCAAAAGGTTTTACAGAATCTTTTGGATGAAGGGGTTTCAATTCGTGATTTGCTTACAATTTTTGAGATATTAGCTGATCATGCTCAGACAACTCATGATACAGATGTATTGACAGAGTATGTACGACAGGGATTAAAACGTGCAATATCAGGAAGATATTTTGCTCCGAATGAGGTTACGCAGGTTATCACCGTTGACCCTCAGGTGGAACAGGATATCATGGCATCCATTAAACAAACTGAACAAGGTGCGTATTTAACTTTGGATCCTCAAAAAATAAAGAATATTGTGGATTCATTGAATAATGAAATAGCTAAGCTTGAAGAAATTGGTCAAACTCCAATTGTTGTTACATCACCGATTGTGCGAATGTATTTTAAGAAAATGACAGAAGACTATGTAAAGGATTTAATCGTTGTTTCCTATAATGAGGTTGATTCGAATGTTGAATTAGCTTCAATAGGCATGATTACAGGGTAATTAAATGACAATTAACAAGTATGTAGGAAAAACTGAAGAAGAAGCAAAAGCAAAGGCTCGCGAGGAATTAGGTTCTGCAGCTGTGATTATGAATGTAAAAGAAAATAAGCCTAAAGGACTTTCTGGCTTATTTAAAAGTAGTACATATGAAGTTACAGCAGCCGTTGAAGACGATTTTTCAAGTAAAGAAGCAGCACCTATCAAGGCTACTGAGACATTACCACATAAAAGTAAAACAAGTTCCTTTGAAGCTGTGGCGGATGATGATTTAGATGTATTAAGGGATGCTTTTTCTGCTGTAAATCAGGTTTTAGAAAAGCAGGATAATGAGCCTAGAGAAAGAAATAAAGCATTGCAGGAAACTGTGGTAGAAAAAAAACAGGCTGAAGAGTCTACTGAACAAAAGGAGGAGAGTTTTTCACCATTGTCAGAGGCTGTTCCAAGAGCGCATATTGTTCAGGGGCCAACATATTCAAAGCCAAAGACGACACCTAAAGCCTCTAAGCCTGTAGAGGTAAAGCCTGAATTGCAGTCAGTAAAACCTATGCCAGAAGAAAAACAGCTTAAGACAGCTAAGATGCCAAATACAATTTCAGGTTCAACTAATAAAGCGTCTATAGATAATGAGAATCATGTATTTGTGAAGATGCTTTATAATGTTCTTTTGGATAATGAGGTTCAGGAGAAATATATTAATCAAGTTTTAGAAGACATGGACAAGGTGCTTCAGACAAGTCATTCAATTGATAATCTTCTTTCGAATGTATATCAAAAGATGGTATTAAAGCTTGGTACTCCACAGGTGATAAAGCCTGGTGATAGAAGACCTAAGGTTGTATTTTTTGTTGGACCGACTGGTGTTGGAAAAACAACAACTATTGCAAAGATTGCTTCAAAATTCAAGGTTGAAGATGGCAAGAAGGTTGGAATTATTACGGCTGACACCTATAGAATGGCTGCACCAACACAGCTTCAAACTTATGCAAATATTTTAGGTGTTTCGCTTAATGTAGTTTATTCTTCTGAGGATTTACTTGATACAGTAAAAAAACAATCCAGATCAAATGAAGATTTGGATGTTATTCTTGTTGATACTACAGGTTTTTCACACAAGAATAGTGAGCAAAAGGAAAATACGAAAAAGCTTATTACTGCTTTAGATGGATTTTATGATACAGAGGTATATCTTGTATTATCGGCCACAACAAAGCAAAAGGATTTAATAGAAATTATTGATTCATTTTCATCTTTTTCTGAATTTGGATTGATTTTTACAAAGCTAGATGAAACTAGTGCGCTAGGTAATATTTTTAATATGAAATTGTATTCTGGTGCACCTCTTTCTTATGTTACATGTGGGCAAAATGTTCCTGATGACATCGAAGTCCTTAATGCTCAAAAGCTGGTTAAGCAGTTGTTAGGGGGGAACTAAATGGATCAGGCGCAGCATTTAAGGAATGTAATAAAAGCTCAAAATGTACGTCAGTCTGAAAATACAAAGGTTATCACAATTACATCTGGTAAAGGTGGTGTTGGGAAGTCGAATATGGCAGTTAATCTTGCTGTTTGTTTTTCTAGAATGGGAAAGAAAGTAATTATTCTAGATGCTGATTTTGGACTTGCTAATGTAGAGGTTATGTTTGGAAAGGTTCCTGATTATAATCTCTCGGATTTGATTTTTAAAGGACAAAGTATTAGAGATATTATTACACCTGGTCCAGAAGGAATTGGCTTTATTTCTGGTGGTTCAGGGATAGTTACATTAAACAATTTAACAAAAGAACAAATTTCTTTTCTCATACACAATCTTTCTTTATTGAATGATTTGTGCGATATATTAATTATAGATACTGGTGCAGGTGTTACTGACCAGGTTATGGAATTTGTTTTGGCATCGCCTGAGGTGATTTTGGTTTCTACTCCAGAACCCAGTTCACTTACAGATTCATATTCGCTTATGAAAGCGTTGTATAAAAATCCTAAATACTTGGCTGAAGGTACAAATGTTCATTTGGTTGCGAATAAGGTATCTGATGAAAGAGAAGGGCGTGCGGTTTTTGAAAAAATGTCATCTGTAGTTGAAAAGTTTTTGTCAGGTTCATTAGATTATCTTGGAATGGTCCCATTTGATTTGACTCTTGAAAAAGCAGTCAGAAATCAAAAGGTTGTCTGTATGGAATTTCCACAATCCAAGGCGGCAAAGGCTTTTGAAGATTTAGCACAGAGGCTTTTAGAAAAAGATGAGCGGGAACATTTTAAATGGGGGATTTCACAAATTTTTGGTAGTTTATTGAGGAATAGTAAAAAGGCATGAAATTAAATGATTTAACACCAGGAAGACCTGTTGAAATTAGTGTTTACAAAAATAATACAGAAAAATCAGAAGACAACATATTTATTTCAAGTTTATTTGATATAACAAATAGTGGGGATGTTGTTATACATATGCCATCAAGGCAGGGAAAATATGTTGCGTTACCATTAAATATCCAATATGCAGTTGTAATTTATACAAATGTTGGTATATATCAATTTGTTGGTACGATTACTCGTCAAGGTAAGCTGGAAAAATTTCCAGTTTATGTAATTCGTCCTGATACGCAGTTAAAGAAAATACAGCGTAGAGAGTTTTATAGATTCCCTTGTAGTATTCCTACAAATGTTGTTAGTGTACCTGGAGAATTTGTAGAGCTTCCTAATATGGATCTTATTGATGAAAAGGTTAATTCTCTAAGCAATGAAATTAAACGTAATATTGGCACAATAGTTAATATTAGTGGTGGTGGTGCAAAAATACATGCAACTCATAATTTGTGTTTGGATGAGTTCATGTCACTTTCGTTTGTACTTGAAACGCCAAAAACTACGTTTAGATTCAATCTTTTGGCTAGAAGTGTTAATTCGGAATACAATAAGAATCTTGGGATTTATGAAAACAGGGTAGAATTCATTTTTAAAGATAGTGAAGACAGGGAAGTAATAATTAAGTATATTTTTGATGAGGATCGGAGATTACGAAAAAAGAATCAGGGGTAGAGAATGTATAACATTTTAGTAGTTGATGACTCTGCACTCATGAGAAAGGTTATATGTGATATTATTTCATCAGATGAAAGTTTCCATGTAGCCGATGTAAGTGCAGACGGTGAGGATGCTTACAACAAAATAAAGAACGAATCCTATGATCTTGTTTTGCTGGATATGGTTTTGCCAAAATTAACGGCAGTCCAGTTGCTTCAAAAATTAGGGGATGAGCATGTTTCTTGCAATGTTGTTTTGATGAGTTCTTCTTTAAAAGAAGATGCGGAAGGAACGCTTAAAGCGATGGAACTTGGAGCTTTAGATTTTGTTTTAAAGCCTCTTCGTTCAACACCAGAAAGTCGTTTGGAATTTGCCAATACACTTTTGAAGGCTTTACATGTGGTTGCAAACGCATGTAGAGGTTCGCGTAAGTCATTGCATCTTATTCAAAGTAGTACGCATGCGATGTCTCATGGTGCTACAAGTTCTGTTAGTTCGACAGCAAGGCCGATGCGACAGGAAAGTACAGCACATCTTCCTAATCAATCAGCAGCAAAACCGCCAGCAGTTGGTACGACAATTAAGGGGAAAAAAATTGTCGCTCTTGCATGTTCTACAGGTGGTCCGCAGGCATTGCTTACTTTTGTACCGATGCTTCCAGCAAGTCTGAAATATCCAGTGGTTATTGTTCAACATATCCCGGTAGGATTTTCTGCTTCACTTGCTAACAGGCTTGATCAGGTTTCTGCTATTCATGTTAAAGAGGCAGAGGAGGGCGAGTTCTTTGAACCAGGTTGCGTATATATTACGCCAGGTGGTAAGCATATGGAAATACGCGAAAATAGTAACCATAGCTCATATTGTCATTTGAATGATGACCCACCTATTGGTAGCTTGAAGCCTTGCGCTGATGTTATGTATAGGTCACTTATTAGTTCAAGCTGTGAGGAAATCATATGTGTAGTTTTGACAGGCATGGGTGCTGATGGATCTGAGGGGATTAGGGATTTGTCAGCAAAAAAGAAAACTTATGTAATTTCGCAGGATGCATCTACTTGTGTTGTTTATGGAATGCCAAAGGCGGTAGCAACAAAGGGGCTTTCAAATGAAGTTGTTCCGCTAAAGGATGTGGCAAACTCAATTGTTAAGAAAATGGGAGGTTTATAAGATGGATGTAAGTCAATACTTAGATATCTTTATTGATGAGACAAGTGGTCATATTCAGAGTCTTTCTGATAATATTATGATTCTCGAAAATGAACCTGAAAACAAGGACACAATTAATGAAATTTTTAGAGCCGCTCACTCTCTTAAAGGTATGGCAGGTACAATGGGCTTTAAGAGAATGCAGCATTTGACTCATGATATGGAAAATGTTTTCCAGGAAGTTCGTAATGATAATGTCAAGGTAAATTCAGCACTGATAGATATTTTATTTAAATGTCTTGATGCTATTGAGGGGTATCTTGACAATGTTAAGGCAACTTCTGATGAAGGTACAGAAGATAATGAGACAATCATTAAGATGCTTAATGATTTCTTAAATGGTGGAGGCTCTGGTGGAGAAACTTCAACTGAGGCTGCGGCACCTGCTGCTGAAGCTACTCAAGAAGCAGAGGGAGCGGCTGCGGCTGCTGATGGTCCGGCATTTAAAACATTACCTCTTGATCCTGAGAGTATTGATAAGCTTAAGTCTGTTAATAATAATTTATTCGGAATGACTGTTCATATTCATAAAGAATGCTTGCTTAAAGCAGCTAGAGCATTTCTTGTGTTTAAAGCAGTTGAAGATTATGGTGAGATTTTAATTTATAATCCAAGCTCACAGGATATTGAAGATGAAAAGTTCGAATTTGATTTTTCAATTATTTTCTCAACGGATAGTGAGTTAGATCCAATTTTAGAAGCTGTAAAGGCGGTTTCTGAAATTGCTGGTATTGAATGTGAAAAGGTTACTCCTGAAATGTACGAAAAGACGGAAGAACCTGCACCAGCAGCGCCAGCTCCTGAAGCAGCCGCAGCAGCACCAGCAGCCGCAGCAGCTCCAGCTCCTGCGCCGGCAGCCGCAGCAGCACCAGCAGCAAAGCCGGCAGCAAAAGCAGCAGCTAAACCAGCAGCTAATAAGCCTGTTACATCAAGAACAATTCGTGTTGATATTGAAAAGCTTGATGCTTTGATGAATCAGGTATCAGAGCTTATTATCGCTAAGAACTCTCTTGCATCTATCAGCAATGGAGATACTGAACATTTTGATTCACAGAGCTTACATGAACAGATTGAATACCTTGAGAGAATTACAACAAATCTTCATGAGTCAGTTATGAAGGTTCGAATGGTTCCTATTGAATCTGTAGTGGCTAAGTTCCCACGTATGATTCGTGATTTGGACAGAAAGCTTGGCAAGCCAATGGATCTTATCATGAGTGGTGAGGATACAGAGCTTGATAGAACTGTAGTAGATCAGATTGGTGATCCACTTCAGCATTTACTTAGAAATTCCGCTGACCATGGTATTGAATCACCAGAAGTCAGAAAGGAAAGAGGCAAGCCTGAAAAAGGTACTATTTTCCTTAAAGCTTTCCAAGAAGGTAACAACGTTATCATTGAAGTTGGAGATGATGGTGGCGGAATTGATACAGAAAGAGTTAAGGCAAAAGCTATTGAAAGAGGAATTGTAACTGAAGAAGCTGCAGAAAATCTTTCACAGAAAGAAATCATCGATTTCTTGTTTATGCCATCATTCTCTATGGCAAAGACAATTACAGATATTTCTGGACGAGGCGTTGGTCTCGATGTTGTTAAGAGTAATATCGAAGCATTAGGCGGTGATGTTGAGGTTAAATCTACTCTTGGTGAAGGTTCAACCTTTACAGTAAGATTACCTCTTACACTTGCTATTATTCAGGCGCTCATGGTTGAAGTTAGAGATGAAAAATATGCTATTGCGCTTGGCTCAATTCAGAACATTGAAAATATTCCTGTTTCTGATATTAAATATGTTGAGTCAAAAGAAGTTATTCATCTTAGAGGTATGGTTATTCCTATTATTAGACTTGATAAGATTCTTGATTCTGAACCAAAAGAGGATACAGATGAGAATATGACAGTTGTTGTCTGCAAGAAGGGTGACACATATGGTGGTATTGTTGTAGATAATCTTATCGGTCAGCAGGAAATTGTTATTAAGTCACTTGGTAAACTTGATAACAATAAGATTATTAGTGGCGCAACAATTCTTGGTGATGGTGAGATTGCCATGATCCTTGATGTAAACGCAATCGTATAATAGGAGGTATTAATATCATGGCAGATGTAACAGTTTATGATTCAGTCGAAAAAATCAAAAAGCAGTACATAGTTGTTAAAATTGGCGGTGAGCAATATGGTATTGATATTTCTTATATTGATAATATTGTTCGTATGTGCAAGATTACACGAGTTCCAAAGGCTCCACATTTTTTTAGAGGTGTAATTAATCTCCGTGGTGAGGTTGTTCCAGTAATGAGTCTTAGACGTAGAATGGAATTAGATGATGATGTATTTTCTGATTCATCTAGAATTATCATCCTAAAGCTTGAAGAGGGTGGTCTTATGGGTGTTATAGTTGATGAGGTTAAGGAGGTTCTTTCATTATCAGAGGATGATATTGAGGCACCTACTCATTCAAAGAAGAAGACATCATTTATTAATGGTGTAGGAACAAATGGAGATGAATTAATTTCAATTTTTGAAATAAGTTCAATTATTGGGGAAAATGAGGTTTCTTAAGGGGAGGTCTTTATGCTTACACTTGATGAAGTGAACTCTAAGTATATTGATGTTCTTAAGGAGATAGGTAATATTGGCGCTGGCAATGCAACAACAGCTATCGCCAATATGCTTAGCCTTCGCATTGATATGCAGGTTCCAGAGGTTGCATTTTTACCTGTTGAAAAATTAGGTTCAGCAATTGGCGCTGAGGATGATATTATTGTTGGTATTTTGCTTGGCGTTGAACAAGATATAGATGGTTCAATGATGTTTTTGATGGATATGTCATCTGCTCATCATTTAGTTAATCGATTAATGATGCGTCCAGATGATTATTCTGAACCATTTGATGAAATGGATTTATCAGCGATAAAGGAAATTGGTAATATTATTGCGGGATCATATTTGTCAGCTCTATCAGGCTTGACGCATATGACAATTGCTCCAACAGTTCCATTTGTTGCTGTTGATATGGCCGCTGCAATATTATCTGTGCCAGCGGTTCAGTTTGGTATTTTTGGTGATAATGCTCTTATGATACAAACTCAGTTTTCTGATGATTTGGGAATAAACGGTTATTTCATCCTTATGCCAGAAGAAGAATCATATGATAAAATTTTAGGTGCTTTAGGAATACCACTATAGGTAACAGGGGGAAATATGGGGCAGATGATAAAAGTTGGCATGGCCGACCTTAAAATATGCAAAGCTCCTGATGCATTGACTACGATTGGATTAGGGTCGTGTATTGGAATTGCTATATATGATCCATCGACTAAAATTACTGGGCTAGCACATATTATGCTTCCGGATAGTACTCAGATTCGTAATAATTCAAATATTGCGAAGTTTGCTGATACTGGTATCCAAGAGTTGTATGATCAGATGATAAAAGCTGGTGCGAATAAGGCACGTATGGTTGCTAAAATTGCCGGTGGAGCAAAGATGTTTGAACTTGCTGGTGCGAGTTCAAGTAGTATTAATGTTGGTGAGCGAAATGCTGAAGCTAGTAGAAAAAAGTTAAAAGAGCTTGGCATTAGACTTGTCGCAGAAGATACAGGTCTTAACTATGGTAGAACTGTTGAATTATATAGTGAAACTGGTGACTATTATATTAAAGCAGTTGGAAAAGATGTTAAGATTATTTAAGTTTTTTTGGAGGCATTGTTATGAAATTTAAGCCAGTACCTATTATGATTACACTTGCAGCGGCATTTATTTCATGCCTTGTTTCTATACTTCAAAGGGTAGATTTTAGTGTTTTTGTTTTTAGACTACTTATTACTGTTGTTGTATTTTTAGTTTTAGGAACTATTATAAAAATTGTACTAGAAAACGCTTTCAAAATTATGGAAGAGGATTCAGAAGAAAAGGTTATTGAATCTGCTGAAGAAGAATTAGATGAAGCGCAGAATGATGAAGCTGAGGATTCATCTTTTGATGCTGATGAAGAATCTGATGAAGAACAGGTTTAATAAAAGGGGGATTTAATGAAAGCAAGTGACAAGGAAAAGCTTTGGGATAAATATAAGGTTAATCCCACAAGTGAGCTTAGAGAACAAATTATACTTGAATATGCGCCACTTGTTAAAATCGTCGCAGGAAGACTTTGTATGTATCTGGGAAATACAGTCGAATACGAGGATTTGTGTAGTTATGGAATTTTTGGCTTGATTGATGCAATTGATAAGTATGATTTAGCAAAAGATGTTAAATTTGAGACATATGCTTCACTTAGAATACGAGGTTCAATATTAGATCAAATTAGAAAGATGGATTGGATTCCTCGTACTATTCGTCAAAGGCAGCGAATGATTGATGATGCAATTAAGTCTATTGAAGCCAGGACAGGTCATGCTGCTACTGATGAAGAGATTGCAAGTGAATTGCAGATTTCTGATGATGAATATTTGAAATGGCAATCACAGCTTAATGTTACAAATGTTGTTTCATTAAATGATTTTGTTGAAGCAGGTAATGAACCAGTCATGGAGGCTGAACATAATTGCCAATTCATTCAGCCAGAGGATAATATTTCAAAGCAAGAGTTAAAGGCCAAGCTTGAAGAGGCACTCGCAACATTGACTGATAGAGAAAAAAGTGTTGTTCTTTTGTACTATTATGAAGACATGTCTTTGAAAGAAATTAGTGCTACTTTGGAGGTTTCAGAATCTAGAGTATCCCAGCTTCATACTAAGGCTTTACAAAAAATGCGAAATGTTATGGGCGAATATATGGAAATAATGTTAAATTAAAAATTTTTAGGATTTCTTTAATTAGAAATCCTTTTTTTAATTATTTTGTGATGTATTTTTTATAATTTACTAGAAAAATGTCTCTTCAAGACATGCTCGATTTTACTTGACCTAGTATATAGAGAAATATTATAGTAAATTATGTTGATGTAGTGATTTATGTACATGAGAGGGGGAGACTGTTATGTCTATAAGTCCAATTAATTTTAATGGCATGATTCAAAATACCAATGAAATTTCAAATGCAAAGCTTCAAGAAGATCAAAAACCGATTTTGCAACAGGCAAATAGTTCAGTTGAAGTTGAAAAGCAGCAGGATCGTAATTCCCATCAGGTTAATGGTTTGCAAAATAGCGCAAAAGAAGAGTTTCACTACGATAGAGAAGGTGATGGAAAAGGCTATCAGGGCAACCAGCATAATAAAAATAAGAAAGAGAAAAAATCAGAGGATGGTACTGTAACTAAAAAATCATCATCCTTTGATATTAGAATATAGAGGTGTTGAATGAACGTACTAGAAATTGTTTTGCTTATTCTCGGAGTATTGGTTTGTTTTGTGAGCTTTTTTGTATCTGAAAAGCTTACGAATAAAGACAAGGATAATTTGCAAAAGCTTTCAAAGGATCAAATTGAAGAAATTATCAGAGATAAGATGGCTGATGCCAAGGTTGAGATGGAGGATATTCTTTCACAGCGAATTGATGAAGCGATGGAAGAACTTGATAGAAAAACAGATAAAGAAACTACTGATAAAATTATGCAAATTTCAGAGTATTCAGACACTGTTCTTGAATCAGTGAATAAGTCACATCAGGAAGTAATGTTTATGTATTCGATGCTTAATGAAAAGCAGACGGATATTACTGAAATGACAAAGGATTTGGTAAATATAAAAGACAGTATTGTAAGCTTAGATGCGAGTATTGCCAAGAAAATTGATATATTCAGAGATAAAGAAATTGAGTTAAACAAAATGGAACAATCAGTTGCAGCTCCTATTGAAAGAGATTCATATGAAAATAAGGAAGATTTTGTTCCTATGTCATTTACTGAGAAGCTTGCAGCGAAAAATAATGATGATGCACCTGCGGCAATTAATAATTCAAATATGGAAATCCTTACTCTTCATGATGAAGGCTTATCTGATGTTGATATTGCAAAGAAGCTTGGACGTGGTTTAGGCGAGATAAGATTCGTCCTTGGACTTTATCAGGAGGATTAGTATGAGATTGAAGTATTATTTGCGTGGACTTGGAACAGGAATAATTTTAGCAACGCTTGTTCTTACGATTTCGTTTTCATTGAATAAAACATCAATTTCTGATGAAGAAGTAAAGGAAAGAGCCTTAAAATTAGGTATGGTTCTTCCTGACGAAAATGAAACGATTTCTGAAGATAAAGAAAATGAAAGCGAAGATAGTGATATTAAGGATGAAAATGCCAAAACTATCGAAGCTGCTAAAAAGGAAGCTGAAAAAGAGAAACAAGCAGAGGAAAAAGAACTAGAAAAAGATAAAGTGGCGGATGCATCTGATGATACATTTAAGTATGAAAAGCCTTCTGAAAGAAAAAATAATAAAGAAAAGTCAGATGCGGATGAGAATACTGCAGATAAAAAGAGTATAAATGATAAGACTGCAGACAACAAAAATACAGATAGCAAAATAAAAGAAAACAAGGCTACAGATACAAAGAACGGTAAAGATAAAATTACTACTTCAAATGATGCAGCATCGGCCACAACCAAAAAAGAAAGTGCGCTTGACAAAAAATATCCAGTAAACAAAGAGCTTGCAACAAGTGCGGATAGAGAAGTTACAAAAGCGGATGAATTCTTAAGAAATTATAATAAAAATGTTTCTTCTACTCCAAAGACAAAGGTTGAAAATTATATTCCTTTTACGATTTCTGCAGGTCAGACTTCTAGTATTGTTTCAACAAATTTGTATAAAGCCGGACTTGTTGATGATTCCGACAAATTCAATAAATATCTAAATTCACTTGGTGTAGATAGCTTGATTCAGGGTGGAACTTTTTATGTAAGTGATCAAAGCTCATATGATGATATTGTTGCTGTTCTTGTTACAAAACAAGAGAACAGAACAAATTTAAACCCACCAAAGCCATCAACTAGGGTTGATGCTAAAGGAAAGACTCAAAATAAATAGTTTTTTAATATTTTAGAACAATCATGATATTTTCAAATAATCAGGACGGTTGAGTGAAAAGTTAAATTCCACTTGTAAACTTAAATTCCATACGGAAGACTAAATTCAGCTTTATTAGGGTTTGACAGTTGTTGTCAGACCCTTTATTGTTGAATTTAGTTATTCTCGACAGCGTATTTCCTAAAAAA
>JAZLJM010000102.1:0-30640 GCA_045617805.1 Pseudobutyrivibrio sp. | reverse complement strand
ATCAGTATAAAACTGACTTGTTTACTAATAAAGGTTTCGTTCTTGTTTAACAAGAAACTAAATGAATTTTCAAGGATACATGTTTTTAAAAACTTGTATTAATTCAAGGTTTGTTTCACTGTTCAGTTATCAATTTGCTTTGTGTTGTTATTCTTGCGAGCAACTTTGATATACTATCATGTGCAGCTTGCTTTGTCAACAACTTTTTTAATTATTTTTGATTTAAAATTGCTTGAAAATCAAAAACATTTGACTG
The DNA here is from genome assembly GCA_045617805.1 of Pseudobutyrivibrio sp. Lineage (GTDB taxonomy): Bacteria > Bacillota > Clostridia > Lachnospirales > Lachnospiraceae > Pseudobutyrivibrio. The sequence goes on along the minus strand of JAZLJM010000102.1, from coordinate 30,384 downwards.
CTTTTTGCAGTGCTCGATTATAATAGCATTCAGAAGGTATGGTGTCAACACGATTTCACTCTTTTTTTAAAGTAAATCTATTTGATGATTTTAATCAAATTGTTTGAATTGTATAAATTTTTTACACAATATCACAATTGTTCAATAGCCTCTTTTATTGAAGATACTCCTATAACCTCAATTCCATCTATCGTTGAAATGGATTTTATATTGGATTTTGGAAGAATCACTTTTGAAAAACCAAGTTTTTTGGCCTCTAACACTCTGGTCTCAGCCATGCTGATACTTCTAATTTCTCCAGATAATCCTATTTCACCAAAAGCGATTACGCCTTCTTTAATTGGAATATCTTTTTCACTAGAATATATCGCAAGAGCAATCGCAAGATCAGAAGCTGGTTCTGATATCTTTATTCCACCAGCAATATTTACATATACATCAGAACGTCCTAAAAAAATACCACATGATTTATTCGTAGAAAAATCACGCATCCTCTCTAATACAGCAATCAAAAGATTTACCCTATTATAATCACAACCTGTTGTCATTCGTCTTGGGTAATCAAGTGCCGTTTTGCTGACAAGCGCCTGAATTTCTACGAGAATAGGTCTTGTTCCTTCCATTGAGCATGTTACCACTGAGCCTGTTGTATTTTCCAAACGACCATCAAGCATTACTGCAGAAGGATTTTTGACTTCTACTAATCCTACATCGCGCATTTCAAAAACACCAATTTCATTTGTTGAACCAAATCTGTTTTTGACGCCGCGAAGAATTCGATATGATGCATGCCTATCACCTTCAAAATATAATACCGTATCCACCATGTGCTCCAACACCCTTGGACCTGCAACTGTTCCTTCTTTTGTGACATGACCAACAATAAAAATAGCAATATTTAATCCCTTGGCAATTTGCATAAGAATATTCGTTGATTCGCGAACCTGCGATACCGAGCCTGGCGCTGATGCAACAGACTCGTTGTACATAGTTTGAATCGAATCAATAATTACTATACTTGGTTTTTCTCTCTCGATTACAGCGTGAATTGTTTCAAGATTTGTCTCACATAACAAATTTAGCGAACTCGAAAAATCACCTATTCTATCAGCTCTGATTTTGATTTGCTGCAAAGACTCCTCACCTGAAACATATAAAACAGAATTATTGGCAGCACAAAGCTTTTGGCAAGTCTGTAACAATAAAGTGGATTTTCCTATTCCAGGATCACCACCAAGTAATATTAATGAACCAGGAACAATGCCTCCGCCTAATACTCGATTCAACTCATCTAAAGTGGTATCAATCCTTTTATCTTTATGAAATTCAATATCCGTTATACTTGTTGGCTTCACATTTGTGGATTTAGACATAGATTTTACAACACTTTTATCTAAAGTTTCTTCAACAAGTGTATTCCATTTTCCACAAGCAGGACACTGTCCTGACCATTTACTGGATTCATTTCCACATTCCTGACAAAAGAATACGGATACAATCTTCTTTGGCATATAATAAACTACTCGAAATTGCGAGCTTCCTCCTATTATTTTTTATCTTAGTTATTCAAAATATCTAAAGCCTTTTAAACATCTTTTGAACAAATGGCAATTTTCCAATTTTTAATTATGTCCTATTACCGATAATATCTATATTTCAAATATGATTAACCTGCAAATTAGAATTAATTCAAAATATACAACAAAATCATATTATCAAAATATAATATCAAGAAAAATAAATGTAAATAACTCTATAAATATTTAATAGAATTTTAATAAATCATACAGTACATTTTTCCAGACTTTTTCTTATTAATATCTCTATGATGCAAAAAGCCTCTGCATTAAGCAGAGGCATAAGCTTTTCTTTATTAAATTTTCTTGATAGTCACTGTAGTTGTACTGCCAGGATCTAATTCAACAGAAAAACTAATTTTTCCACCAAGATTAGTTTTCATCTGTCCAGCATCAATGTCATTTACAATGATATCATAACTAGTATCAGGCTCAAGCTCTAAGGTGATTTGAGCATCCTCTTGACCCTCAACTGTGAATGAAACTTCATCTGGAGTAGAATTAAAATGACCTACAGCCGTTCCTGGAACTGACTCGTACACGAACAAACCATTCCGCTCTAACTTAGTAATATCGGCATATGTCTTAACCTTCAGTGAATCGCCAGCATGTTGAAAATTATCAAGCTTCTTCTTTTCTGAAAGACTATAATCGCCAAAACTTACTGTTCCGTCAGACTCGTTGCGAATAAGCTCACTAATTACGGACATGGCAAAATCCTCCTTAAAATGTAAAAATACGAAAATTTATATAATTATTATATCAAAGTATGACAATTATCTCAATTGCTCTACTTGTGATAATAAAAATATTCTCTAAAAAGCAATCCTTACCAAGAATAATCTTCGATAAAGAAACTACTTTTCAAAAATTACAACATCCTTTTTTACTCGTGCTTTAACCTTATCAAGTGATTTTATCTCTCCATTTAGAATTGACTCTGCCATAACATCTTCTAAGCTGGTTTGAATTTTTCTTCTGATAGGTCTTGCACCATATTTTGGATCAAAAGATTTTTCGACAATCCATTCCTTCACGGCTGGAGTGATTGAAACCTCAATATCCATCTGTTCTTTACATCTTGATATGAATTCTTTTGTCTGTAATGTAACAATAGCCTTCATATCTGATTTATTCAACTGTCTAAAGACAATCGTCTCATCAATTCGATTTAGAAATTCTGGTTTAAAAATACGCTTAACCTCTTCCATAACACCAGACTTCATTCGCTGATAATCCTTAGAATCATCCTCTTTTGATGCGAAACCAAGCTTTTTAGGCTCAACAATTGCTTGTGCACCAGCATTACTGGTCATAATAATAATTGTATTCTTAAAATCAACCTTTCTGCCTTGAGAATCAGTAATATGGCCATCATCAAGCACCTGGAGAAGTATATTGAAAACATCACCGTGCGCCTTTTCAATCTCATCAAATAGTATTACGGAATAAGGATTTCTACGTACTTTCTCAGAAAGCTGACCGCCCTCCTCATATCCAACATATCCTGGAGGCGAGCCAATAAGCTTTGATACTGAATGCTTTTCCATGTATTCAGTCATATCTACTCGAATCATAGCATCTTCATTACCAAATACAGCCTCTGCTAGTGCCTTTGAAATCTCAGTTTTACCAACACCTGTAGGACCTAAGAATAAAAATGAACCTATTGGTCTACCCTTTTCCTTTAATCCAACACGACCTCTTCTAACAGCTCTTGCGACGGCAGAAACAGCCTCTTCCTGTCCGATAACTCGCTTATGAAGAATTCCCTCGAGTTTTCTAAGTCTTTCGGATTCTTTTTCACTAAGCTTAGAAACCGGAATTTTAGTCCATAAAGAAACAACGGCTGCAACATCTTCTTCTGTCATAACAAGTGTCTTTGCCTTCTTTTTCTTGTTGCTACGCTTATACGCCTGCTCTCTTTTTGCTTCAAGCTCATCCTTTTGCTTTTTTATTTCACTAGCTAAAGCAAAATCTCCTGCTACAATTGCAGCTTCAAGATTTTCTGAAAGATTATCTATTTCGCTATTAACAGAATCGCCAATATTAATCTTTATCGAAGATAAGCGAAGTGAAGCAGCAGCTTCATCCATTAAATCAATAGCCTTATCTGGCAAAAATCTATCTGTAATGTATCTTTCTGCTAGATTAACACAAGACTCAACTGCCTCATCAGTGATTACGACATCATGATGTTCCTCATACAAATGACGAACACCCTTTAATATTTCAATAGTTTCCTCAACTGTAGGCTCCTCAACTGTAACTGGCTGAAATCTTCTTTCAAGTGCTGCATCCTTTTCAACATATTTGCGATACTCACTGATTGTAGTAGCTCCCAAAATCTGAATTTCACCACGTGCCATAGCTGGCTTTAAAATACTTGATGCATCAATAGCACCTTCAGCACCACCAGCACCAATTAAGGTATGAATCTCATCAATAAAAAGCAAAATATTTCCATTGCTGGTTACTTCCTGAATAACCTTTTTAATACGTTCTTCAAATTCACCACGATATTTTGAACCAGCAACCATGCCTGATAAATCCAATGAAAGAACACGCAAATCCTTGACAGAATCAGGAACGTTTCCAGATACAATTCGCTGAGCCAAGCCTTCAACGATGGCTGTTTTACCAACACCTGGCTCACCAATTAAACAAGGATTATTTTTTCCTCGTCTGGAAAGAATCTGAATCACACGCTGAATTTCCTTATCACGACCAACAATTGGATCCAACTCTTTATCTGCCGCCATCTCTGTGAGATCACGAGAATACTGTTCTAGAGCAGAAACATTATTCTTTTTACGGGAATTCTGTGCAGCCATTTCATCCTTGTAGACCTGTCCCTCCGCACCCATACCAGAAACAAGCTCTGAAAATATTTTTTGGGGATTTACATCCAAAGAATTAAGTAAACGCGCACCAGCACAATCCTGCATTCTAATCATTGCAAGCAAAAGATGTTCTGTTCCAACCATCTGAGAACTTGATTTTGCAGCTTCATCCTCAGCATGCTCAAGTAACTGCGACAGCTTCGGCGTATAGCCCTCGCGCTCAGCAACAGCAACATCAGAGCCCGGAAAAATCAATTCCTCTACAAGCTTAAGTAAAGCTGTCTCGCTTACCTCATTTGCCTGCAATACTCTTGAAGCAAGAGAATCCTTTTCTCGAATTATTGCTATAAGTAAATGCTCTGTTCCAACATAATGATGTTGAAGATTTTTTGATAATCTAGCTGCAGAATCAACTGCATGCTTTGCCTGTTTTGTGTATTCCATTATTGAATACTCCTTTATAAATCATTTAAGTCCATAATATCAATTCCAGACTTTAAATTTGTAGTTCTATGATTTGATGACGAACTTACAGTTTCATCAATAGTGTCCGATTCATAATCTTCATCAGACATTTCCTCATCTTCCTGATAATCTTCATCAGTATCCTCATCAAATTCATCATCAAAAACATCATCCGATTTAGATGAAAAAACAGCTTTACGTCGACTATTTTTCTTTTTCTTAGTCGGTTGCTCATCATCAAAAATATCGTCTTCTTCAGCTCTATTTTTCTTAATAAGTAAATTAATAATTACAAAAACAAGCACTACACAAACAACAATAAGTGCAGAAACTAATAATCTAAGCTTTTCCAATTTGCTCTGATAAGACTCTATCGGACTATAAGCTGTACCATCTTTGTCAACAACTAAGTCCTCAGAAGTCTGTGCGGTTGCCATCTTTAATGCAGTTTCATCAGCCCTTGAAACTGTATTATTTTTGGTATCATACACATACCACGCAATATCACCTGATTCATTAAATCCATAAACATAATAAAAATCAGAGCCTTCAAAATTGTAGCCTGTAAATTCTCCCTTATCTGTAGAAAATGAACCCTCTGTCATATTTGCATTAGGTGCCTCTGTTGCAGTTGCAATCATAACATACTGACTAGGTGTACCTAGCATAGAAAGCTTTGTAACAGTACCTGTATTTTCACTATAGATATAAAATTCACCTTTTCCTTCAGTGTTGTCTGCAGGTTTTAGATATAAAAGAATAATATTATCATTCGTAAGTTCATTGTAGGTTGACTGGCCAATTGTAAGTGTAACCTTCTTAAATCCCTTTGGAATTTCACTATCACTGTATCTTTCAGATACAACATAAGATACTCCATCAATATCAAACCCACCATCAGCATTTAAGGCACCTGCTTTGGTTCCAGTAGAAGCTACTGGTTGAGCCTCAACTGCTTCGGCACTTTCAGGTGTATCAGAAGACTCCTCGGTAGTTTCTTCTGTCGCTTCTGTGGTTTCTTCTTGTGGCTTTTCTTCTTCCTTTGGCTTATCAGAAACACTCTCGGATGACGTATTTCCTATATTTATTGTAGTACTACTTCCTGTACAACTACTTGATGAAACAATAATACACGCCTTACCTTCTGCAATAGCTTTAAATTTAATATCACCTTCTGTTCCTGAAAAAGTAACAGTATTTCCTTTATAAGAAAAACCCGAAGCTGTACAATCGATAAAATTCATAAGACTCGCTGTATACTTAACAGTAACAGTTCCTGAAGAAGATGCTGTAACAGATACAACAGTCGTATCACCAACACCTACAGAGCTTTTAGATACAGAAATCGAGGTTGTGCCTTGTGCAAAAACCGGTGTTTTAAGCATAAAACACATGACGAAAGCTGTCACAAAACACAATAATCTATTAGCAAATTTTTTCATTATAATTCCCTTTCCACGTCAACATATATATACAATAAATTATAGGGAAATAGGTTTTTTTCGTCAACAATTTATCCATAGTATTACAAATGAAATAACAACAAATATTATAGAGAAAATCGCAAGCAACAACAGCAACGAAACACTTTGCACGTCTACCTGAAAAGCGAATAACAATACAAAAAAAATTCCTGTTGAATAAATATAAGAGCGAATTCCACTGTACAATAACTCTCCCTTTTTGAAATGCTTTTTTCTTAACTCCATAAATGCTCCTTTCAAAACTATCTTTTGTTTTTTACTACACCGACAACAGTTGTTTTATTGCTATGATATAAGCATAGACGTCAAGCTGTACTATTTTATGGACACAAAAAACAAAGCATTCCACCATTTTGTTGTTACAAAAGATAAAAGTTTATAAAAATTTAAGCATTTTGTTGATTGTTATTTTTGCTCTATCCATATATAATATGTAATGTTGCTTAAAATGCTATTTTAAATAAGAAAGAGTATCATTTTATGGAAAAGAAAAAATTTAAATTAGGTATCGACATAGGCTCTACTACAGTAAAGATTGCCCTGCTCGATAACGATAACAAATTACATTTTGCAGACTATGAAAGACACTTTGCAAATATTCAGGAGACTTTGACAGACCTTTTGACAAAGGCAAAGTCAAAATTAGGTTCAATGGATGTTACACCTGTTATCACAGGTTCAGGCGGACTTACGCTTGCAAAACATCTTGGAATCACTTTTGTTCAAGAAGTAATTGCTGTATCTTCCTCTCTCACTCATTTAGCGCCTCAAACAGACGTTGCTATTGAGCTTGGTGGTGAAGATGCAAAAATCATTTACTTTGAAAATGGAAATGTCGAGCAAAGAATGAATGGTATCTGTGCTGGTGGTACAGGTTCTTTTATCGACCAAATGGCTTCACTCATTCAAACAGATGCATCTGGATTGAATACATACGCTAAAGACTACAAGGCTATCTATCCAATTGCAGCACGTTGTGGTGTTTTCGCAAAAACAGATATACAACCTCTTATCAACGAGGGTGCAACAAGAGAGGATTTATCAGCTTCTATTTTTCAGGCTGTTGTAAACCAGACAATTTCAGGACTTGCCTGCGGAAAACCAATCAGAGGACACGTAGCCTTTTTGGGTGGTCCGCTTCATTTCCTTGACCAGCTACGTGAAACCTTCATTCGAACATTAAAGCTTGATGACGATCATGCTATTGTTCCAGAAAATTCGCATCTTTTTGCAGCAATAGGTTCTGCATTAAATAGTAATAGCGAAGATATTCAAGACCTCGATGTCATAATTGATAAGCTTGAAGACGGCATCAAAATGGATTTTGAAGTTGCACGTCTTGAGCCTCTTTTTGATTCAGAAATTGCTTTCAAGGAATTTCTTGATAGACATGCAAACGCTGAAGTTAAAAAGGGCGACCTGGCTTCATACCACGGCAATTGCTATCTAGGTATTGACGCTGGTTCGACAACCACAAAGCTTGCAGTTGTCGGAGAAGATGGAACCTTACTTTATTCCTTCTACTCAAGCAACAACGGAAGCCCACTTGCTACAGCTTTAAAGGCTATGAAGGAAATCTATTCTATCATGCCTTCTGACTCACAGATTGTTCACTCATGCTCTACAGGTTATGGCGAAGCATTGTTAAAATCAGCACTTCAGCTTGATGAAGGTGAAGTTGAGACTATTGCGCACTACTATGCTGCTGCTTTCTTCAATCCAAAGGTAGACTGCATCCTTGATATCGGCGGTCAGGATATGAAGTGTATTCGCATCAAAAACCAGGTGGTAGATTCTGTTCAATTAAACGAAGCCTGCTCTTCTGGCTGCGGTTCATTTATTGAAACCTTTGCAAAATCACTTAATTTTTCAGTTCAGGATTTTGCTGAGGAAGCACTTTTTGCACTTAACCCTATTGATTTAGGTACTCGTTGTACAGTTTTCATGAACTCAAAGGTTAAACAGGCACAAAAAGAAGGTGCATCTGTTGCCGATATTTCTGCCGGCTTAGCTTACTCAGTAATTAAAAATGCACTTTTTAAGGTAATTAAGCTTTCCGATGCAAAAGAATTAGGCGAGAACATAGTTGTTCAGGGTGGAACCTTCTACAATAATGCTGTTCTACGTTCCTTAGAAAAAATCACTGGTGTAAATGTAGTAAGACCTGATATTGCAGGTATTATGGGTGCTTTTGGCTGCGCATTAATAGCAAAAGAACGTTATGCTGATAACCCACAGACAACTACACTTTCGCTTGACGAAATCAACGAATTAACATTTGAAACAAAGCTTACACGCTGTCAGGGTTGTGAAAACCACTGTCTATTAACAATAAACAGATTTTCAGGTGGAAGAAACTTTATCACTGGAAACCGTTGTGAAAAGGGCTTAGGTAAAGAAAAGAATAAAGAAAATATTCCTAATATGTACGAATACAAATTCAATAGACTTTTCAATTATGAGCCACTTAGCGATGAAGAAGCAACTCGCGGCACAGTTGGTATTCCACGAGTTCTTAACCTCTACGAGAATTACCCATACTGGGCTACATTCTTTAAAGAATTAGGCTTTAAGGTCGTACTTTCGCCTAAATCTACACGTGCAACCTACGAGCTTGGAATTGAATCAATTCCATCAGAATCTGAATGTTATCCTGCAAAGCTTGCACATGGACATATCCAGTGGTTAATCAACAATGGAAACTGTGACTTTATTTATTATCCTTGTATTCCATATGAAAGAAATGAATTTCCAGATTCAAACAATCACTACAACTGTCCTATTGTTACTTCGTACGCAGAGAATATCAAAAATAATGTTGATGAAATTACCACTGGAAAGGTACGCTTTTTAAATCCTTTCATGGCATTTTCATCAGAAAAAATACTTACTGACCAATTAGTTAAGGTTTTTGATACAGAATTCAGCATCCCTGCTTCTGAAGTAAAGGCTGCTGCCCACAAGGCATGGCTCGAGCAAGAAAATTATCGTAATGATATCTACAAAAAGGGTAAAGAAGTCCTTGATTATCTCGAGAAAAACAACAAACGTGGTATCGTATTAGCAGGTCGTCCATATCATGTCGACCCTGAGATAAATCACGGTATTCCTGAATTAATAAACAGCTATGGCATTGCAGTACTTACTGAGGATTCTATTTCAAATTTAGGAAAACTTGAGCGACCACTTATGGTTCTTGACCAGTGGATGTTCCACTCAAGAATGTATTCTGCCGCAAACTTTATCAAGAAAAAGGATAATTTGGATTTAATTCAGTTAAATTCATTTGGATGCGGACTCGATGCTGTTACAACTGATCAGGTACATGATATTCTCACTCGTTCAGGAAAAATCTATACCTGCTTAAAGATTGATGAGGTTAATAACCTTGGTGCTGCACGAATCAGAATCCGTTCACTTCTTGCAGCCTTAAAGGTTAAGCAAAAGAAACAGGAAAAACGTACAGTTAAACCATCTAACTACCAGCGAACTGTATTTACAGAGGAAATGAGAAAGAACTACACTATTCTCTGCCCTCAGATGTCACCAGTTCATTTTGATATGTTTGAACCAGCCTTTAGAGCTGCTGGCTACAATGTAGTAATCCCTGATATTCCTACACGAACATGTGTTGACGTCGGATTAAAATACGTCAACAATGATGCCTGCTATCCATCACTTATTGTAATTGGACAATTAATGGCAGCTATTGAGAGTGGCGATTACGATATGGATCACACCGCACTCATCATTTCACAAACTGGTGGTGGATGTAGAGCTTCAAACTATATCGGATTTATCCGCCGTGCACTCAAAAAGGCCGGCTACCCTGATGTTCCTGTTATTTCATTTAATATCAGTGGTTTGGAAAGTAATCCAGGCTTTAAATTTACACCTATGCTTATCCAGCACGGTTTGTATGCTTTAACCTTTGGTGATATTTTCTTAAGATGTATCTACAGAATGCGTCCTTACGAGCTTGAAAAGGGTTCAGTTGATGCAGTACATGAAAAATGGAAGAAAAAAGCAATTGAATTTGTATGCCAGGACAAGCTACTCTCTCATTCTCAATTTAAGAAAATGTGTAGAGAAATGATAAAGGATTTTGACAATATTCCTATTGATGAAAATCTCAAGAAACCAAGAGTTGGTATCGTAGGAGAAATACTTGTAAAATTCCATCCTGCAGCAAATAATAATCTTGCTGAATTACTCGAACAGGAAGGTGCAGAGGCTGTTGTTCCTGATTTAACTGACTTTATCCTCTACTGCTTCCATAATACTGAATTTAAAACAGACAATCTCGGAGCAAGTCAAAAGAGTAAGGCTATTGCTAAATTAGGAATTGGATTTTTTGAAAAGCTTAGAAAAGCAGCTTGTGAAGAATTTGACAAGTCTAAGCATTTTACTCGTCCTGCAAATATCATTGAAACAGCGAAAAATGCTGAATCAATTGTTTCAATTGGAAACCAGACAGGCGAAGGCTGGTTCTTAACTGGCGAGATGCTCGAATTAATTGAAGCTGGCGCAAGCAACATCGTATGTATCCAGCCATTTGGTTGCTTACCAAACCATGTAGTAGGTAAGGGTGTAATCAAGCGTATTAGAAATGAACATCCTGATGCTAATATCGTAGCCATTGATTACGATCCAGGTGCATCCGAGGTTAACCAATTAAATCGAATTAAGCTTATGCTTTCAACTGCAAACAAAAACTTAAACAAATAAGCACATAACAAAATTTCTTCGAGAGAAAAATTTCGTTATAAAAGAAAAATAGAGGGTGAATCCAATTAGATTCACCCTCTATTTTATATCTGATTTTTTAACACACACTTTTATACCCTTGCTTTGATTAATCGAAATTCATAAGGCAATAAGCGATTAGTCTCCAATTTCTCATCAGGATAATTATCTAGCAAAATCGTCTCACCATAAAACTCTACAACTCGATTAAACGGGGTCATATTTGCATATACATAGACTCTATCAGACTCTGCTTCTCGAGTAAAAATAAATACATCTGATTCAGATGCAACTCGCCTATATGTACCATTTGATAATGAATCCGAATTTTTACGAACATCAATTAGTTTTTGATAAAATCGTAAAATACTTCTCTCATCATCACTCTCTGCATCCACATTTATAAATGACTTATTCGAATTAATTTTTATCCATGGCTCACTTTCAGAAAATCCACCATACTCGGATTCATCCCATTGCATCGGCGTTCTGGAATTATCTCTACTTGATTTAAAAATCAAGGTCCTCCTAAGATTTCTAGGAAGCTTCATTTTCTTCATGATAGTATCAAATGAATGTGATTCAACATCATGAAGTTGGCGAATTCTTGTAAAATCACCATTTGTCATACCTATTTCTTGACCCTCATAGATAAATGGTGCCCCTTTTAAGCATAAATTCAAACCACCTAATAACTTAGCTGATTCACGCCAATAAAGTGCGATATCGCCATATTGATTAATACAGCGTACATGGTCATGGCTTTCAAAATAATTGCATGACCAATATACTGTTCTTTGCCACTCATCAATAAATTTCAAAAATCTCTTTGGTGAATATTTCTTTCTAAGCCATCTAAAGCTATATGTTTCGACATCATTAAATTCAAAAGGAAATACTAAATCAAACTCCTCGCGTTCTGGATCACAAAAATATTTTGCAGCTTCAGAATCACCAAAAATTGTTTCTCCAACAAAAACAGCCTTATACTTTGAAAAAATCTCTTGTCTAAAGCGATGAATAATATCGTGACAGCCTTCTGCATTTGTATAATGTTCACGACCAATAAGATGGGTCTTTGTCAAACCGTTATCAAAGGAATTCTTGTATATAATATTTGACATTTTTAATCTAAAGCCAGCAATACCGTGCTCAAGCCAAAATTTAAAAATATCACAAAACTCCTCATAAACCTTTGGATTATGCCAATTTAAATCAGGCTGTTTTTTGTGGAACAAATGCAAATAGAAGGAATTTTCATCTATTTTTTCCCACGCGCTGCCACCAAAAAATGAAGACCAATTGTTAGGTTTCCGACCATTCTTTGTCTTTACAATATGATAATAATCTCTATATTGTGGATCGTTATTTAATGCCTTTTTAAACCACTCATGCTCATCAGATGTATGATTTAACGCAATATCAATTACGACCTTGATTCCAAGCCTTTTAGCCTTAGCAACCAAACGATCTATATCTTCAATTGTTCCAAACTCAGGATTAACGCCCTTATAATCTGAAATGTCATAACCACCATCAATATTAGGACTCGGAAAAATAGAAGTTAAACTGATAACATCAATACCTAATTCCTTTAGGTAATGAAGCTTTGAAATTATACCAGGAATATCTCCAATGCCATCTCCATTGCTATCGCAAAATGATCTCGGATATATTTGATATGCTACTGCAGTTTTCCACCATTCTTTATTTATTGTCGCCATCTTATGCTCCCTTAAAAATAATTAAAATCCCTTTAACTATTAGTTTATCGAAAGCATAATCATTTTTCAATCAAAAACTGCCTAGTGTACTCAGATATTATAATCTGTAGTCACTTTAATACCCTTCTTGATTACACAGCTTGTCTTGCTTATTATGACATATATTGTACAAGCACAAAAACCACAAAGCTGTGTAACACAAAAGGTGATATTAAAGCCTACAGAAAAGTATTTTACAATAAAATCTTATTAACTATTTTGCAAGAAGCATCATTATCTTGTTTGATCTTGAAACAAATTCTGTCATCGCCTCTGGTGAAAGTGGTGCATTTGCAATCTTAGCTAAGTCATAAAGCTGAGCTGCAAAAATGTTAGCATTTTCTCCATCCTTATTTTCTAAGATATATTGTACTAAATCATTGTTTGCATTTAATACTAAGGTCTCAGATGCAGAACCGAACATATTCATATCCATGCCACCCATAGCATACATCTTCATCATATCTGCCATTCTGCGGCTTTCTTCAGATACAGTAAGCATAGAAGAAACATCTTTATTTTTGAACTTTTCTACCTTAACCTCAAGGCCTTCATTATTTACAGCTTTTCTGAATACTTCAGTAAGTGTCTGTGTATCTTCCTTGAGTTCATCTTCAGAAAGATCCTCAACCATATTTTCTGTAACATCAGCATCAATTCTTGCAAACTTGTACTGGTCATTGCGCTGCTCAAGCTGAGTAATAAATGATGTATCGATACTATAATCAAGAATTACCGCATTCATCTTCTGCTCTTTAAACATATTGATATACTGACTCTGCTGATTTACATCAGTAACATAGTATACTGTCTTCTTTTCTGGCTGCTCGTCATTTTTCTCGCCATCAACAACCTCAGCCTCTACCTTGTTGCCCTCTTCATCTGCTGCTTCTTCCTTAACCAAAAGCTCTGGTAAAGTAGTGTACTTGCCTTCGATATCCTTAAATAAGATATAATCGTTCATCTTATCACAGAATTTTTCATCTCTTAAGCAACCATATTTAATGAATGGTGCGATGTCATCCCAATACTTCTCGTATGACTCTTTTTCAGTCTTACACAAGCCTACAAGCTTATCTGCAACCTTCTTTGTGATATATTCTTCAATTTTTTTAACGAAACCATCATTCTGAAGAGCTGAACGAGATACATTAAGTGGTAAATCTGGACAATCAATCACGCCCTTTAACAACATAAGGAATTCAGGAATAACCTCCTTGATGTTATCAGCAATGAAAACCTGACTATTATACAATTTGATTGTACCCTCGATAGAATCATACTCAGTATTAATCTTTGGAAAATACAAAATTCCTTTAAGGTTAAATGGGTAATCCATATTTAAATGAATCCAGAAAAGTGGCTCCTTGTAATCGTGGAATACATCACGATAAAATGCCTTATATTCTTCCTCTGTACAATCAGCAGGTGTCTTTGTCCATAAAGGCTTTGTCTCATTAAGTGGAACTGGGCGCTTTACAATCTTAAGCTTATCCTTAGCAGGTGAAACCTCTACCTGTTCCTTTTCACCGTTTTCATTTTCCTTTTCTTCGAATTTGGCTTCCTCATGAATTTCCTCACGAACAATATCTGTCTCAAGCTTATCCTCTACATCAATGATTTCTGTCTCTTCAGGAGCATCCTTCTTTGTAAGATAAATTTCTGTAGGCATAAACGAACAGTACTTTGAAATAACCTCTTTTGCTCTATACTCATTTGCAAATTCAAGACAATCCTCATTAAGGAATAATGTAATCTTTGTTCCAACTGTATCATAATCACCATCAGACATCTCGAAATCAGTACCACCGTCACATACCCAATGTACAGGTGTAGAGCCTTCTTTGTATGATAATGTATCAATTGTAACCTGATCTGCAACCATAAACGCAGAATAGAAACCTAAACCAAAATGACCAATAATCTGATCAGAATCAGCCTTATCCTTGTACTTCTCAAGGAAATCAGTTGCGCCAGAAAATGCAATCTGATTAATATACTCATCAACCTCATCAGAAGTCATACCAAGTCCATTATCAATAAAAGTAAGAGTCTTGTCCTCAGGACTAACAATGACCTGTATCTTAGCTTTATAATCAAGTGGTAGTGAACACTCACCCATCATCTCAAGCTTCTTGAGCTTTGTAATTGCATCACAACCATTTGATATTAATTCTCTATAAAAAATATCATGATCTGAATATAACCATTTCTTAATTACTGGAAAAATATTTTCACTTGTAATTGATAAACTTCCCTTTTTATTTCCCATTTTAATCATCCTTTCAAGCTAAATTTCTCAACTAAAAAATATGATAATCCCTTAAATATCAAATGTCAATAGATTTTTAGCACTCTTCCAAGAAGAGTGCTAACAATTTGTATTTTCCCTTATCTCCAACTTTAGATAAAAGAAAAAAGGATTTGACATAACTGTCAAATCCTCAAAAATCAGTTTTAAAAAATCAATTATAACTCAACTGAGCCAACACAATCCTTATTTACAACGTAGTAAATTCTACGCTCTTCTGGCTTGATATAGATATTGATTTCTTCAATTGTTTTGCCCTTATAAGATTTCTTAAATCCAGCTTCAGCTTTCTTCATGCACTCATCATAAGAAAACTCCATATCCTGATACTGAACAACAGCCGTCTTCACTGCAGCCTTCTTCTTTGCAGATGAAGCTGTCTTAGAAACTGTCTTCTTAGCAGCAGCCGCTGTCTTTGTTGCAGTCTTTGTTGCTGTAGCCTTTACTGCTGTAGCATCCTTCTTTAATTCTTCTGTAGCTTTCTTTACAGTAGTAGCTGCTGTTGTTGCAGCCTTCTTAACCTCTGAAACTGATACCTTATTATTTGTAGCCATTTCTCCTTTGTCCCTCCTACATACTAAAAAATTGTAAACTTTTTCATACAATTCTTTTATATTATACATATTCGTACTACAATTTGCCACCCTTTCTTCACATTTTTTTAATTTTTTGTATATTTTAAATTATGAAAAAAAGGTTCTATTAGTAAATCTACCAATAGAACCAATTCACACTAATCTAATATTGCATTTGCAATATCGTGTCTCATATATTTATTTTCAAATGAAATCCATTCAGTTGCTTCGTATGCCTTAGCACGTGCCTCTTTGAGGGTATCACCTGTAGCTGTAATTCCAAGTACGCGACCACCATTTGTAACAATCTGACCGTCTTTTTCTGCAGTTCCTGCATGGAAGCAAAAATAGTCTTCGTTATTGAACTTATCAAAGCCTGTAATAGGAAAACCTTTTTCATATGAAACAGGATAACCATCAGATGCTAAAACAACACATACACAGGCTTTATCTTCGAACTGTAAATCAATTTGATCAAGTGTACCATTTACACAAGCTTCCATAACGTCGATAATATCATTCTTAAGTCTAGGAAGAACCACCTGTGCCTCAGGGTCACCAAATCTGGCGTTATATTCAAGAACCTTTGGTCCGTCCTCAGTAAGCATAAGACCAAAGAAAATAACACCCTTGAACTCTCTTCCCTCAGCCTTCATCGCATCAACAGTTGGCTGGAAGATATTCTTCTGACAAAAATCATCAACTTCCTTTGTGTAGAATGGTGAAGGTGAAAAGTTACCCATTCCACCAGTATTTAAACCAGTATCTCCATCACCAGCACGCTTATGATCCTGTGCTGAAGACATAATTTTTACTGTATTTCCATCTACAAATGAAAGAACTGAAACCTCACGGCCTGTCATAAACTCTTCGATAACCATTGTATTTCCAGCATTACCAAACTTCTTATCCTGCATGATTTCAGCAACACCTGCAACAGCCTCTTCATGAGTATTACAAATCAAAACACCCTTTCCAAGAGCAAGACCATCAGCCTTTAAAACGATAGGATATTTTGCTGTCTCAAGGTATTCCAATGCCTTTTGAGGATCTGTAAAGTTTTCATAAGCAGCAGTTGGAATATTATACTTTTTCATCAAATCCTTTGAAAATGCTTTTGAGCCCTCTAAAATTGCAGCATTTTTCTTTGGTCCAAAGCATACCAGATTTGCTTCTTCGAATTTGTCAACAATACCACCAACTAATGGATCATCCATTCCGATAATAGTAAAATCAATTTCTTTTTCCTTTGCAAAAGCAACAAGCTTATCAAATTCCATTGCCTTGATATCTACACACTCAGCTAATTCTGCAATACCTGCATTTCCTGGTGCACAATATATCTTGTCAACTCTCTTTGATTTTGAAACTGCGAATGCGATAGCATGCTCACGTCCGCCACTTCCTACTATAAGAACCTTCATGTTATCCTCCTATGCTAGTCGCTAACTACGACTTTACCATCAACTACACTTACTTTGCCAGAAGCAATCATATCAATTGCCTGAGGCATAATTATCCACTCAGCCTGTTCCATTACTCTTCGCTGAAGAATCTCAGGTGTATCTCCCTCAAGCACCTCAACAGCCTTCTGTAAAATAATTGGGCCTGTATCAGTTCCCTCATCAACAAAATGACAGGTTGCGCCTGTAACCTTTACACCACGCGCCAAAGCGCCCTCATGAACCTTTAGTCCATAATATCCTGTGCCGCAAAAGCTTGGAATCAAGGATGGATGAATATTGATTATTCTATTACGATATTTCTTAATCATAGCCTCTGGAATTACAACCAAAAAACCTGCTAAAACAACTAAGTCAACTTCATATGAATCAAGCTTATTCAAAAACGCTTCATTAAAGTCTTCTCTATTGTCATAATCCTTTGGACTGATACAAATTCCTTCAATGCCTGCATCCTTTGCTCTTGTAAGCGCATACGCATTTTTATTGTTTGAAATCACAACAGAAATCTGTGTATTGCGAATTTTTCCTGAATCAATCGCATCAATGATTGCCTGTAAATTTGTTCCACCACCGGAAACACAAACTGCAATTTTTAACATATTTTCACCTATTATTAAACTAAATCAACACCCTTTTCGCCATCGATAATCTTACCAACTACATAAGGTGTGTCACCAGCAGACTTCATAGCAGCAATTGTCTTATCAACATCAGCAGGATCAACAGCAACAATCATACCAAGACCCATGTTGTATGTGTTGTACATCATCTGCTCATCTACATTGCCCTTCTTAGCCATAAGCTTAAAAATAGCTGGAACATCATATGAGTTCTTCTCAACTACAGCTCTCTTTCCCTCTGGAAGCATACGTGGAATATTCTCATAGAAGCCACCACCTGTGATATGTGAGCAAGCCTTTACTCTTACGCCAGCATCCTTAACAGCCTTCATAGCTTTTACATAGATACGTGTTGGAGCAATAAGAGCTTCGCCTAATGTGCAACCCAATTCATCATAATATGTATCAAGAGATTCCTTTGTCATTTCAAAAATCTTACGAACAAGTGAAAAACCATTTGAATGAACACCAGTAGATGCCATACCGATAAGTACATCACCGTCCTTGAGATTTTCACCAGTGATGATGTCCTTTTTATCAACAACACCAACAGCGAAGCCAGCTAAATCATACTCTTCCTCAGGCATAAGACCTGGATGCTCTGCTGTCTCACCACCAACAAGAGCACAGCCCGACTGCTTACAGCCCTCAGCAACACCGCTAACGATTGTTGCGATTTTCTCAGGGATATTCTTACCACATGCAATATAATCAAGGAAAAATAATGGCTCACCACCTGCACATGCAACATCATTAACACACATAGCTACAGCATCGATACCGATAGTATCATGCTTATCCATTAAAAATGCGAGCTTTACCTTTGTACCACATCCATCAGTACCTGAAAGAAGAACTGGCTCTTCCATATTTTTGATATTGCTCAAATCAAAAGCACCTGAGAAACCACCAAGACCACCTAAAACCTCTGGTCTCATTGTTCCCTTTACGTACTTCTTCATAAGCTCAACTGACTCGTATCCAGCTTCAATATCTACTCCTGAACTCTTGTAATCCATCTTTTTCTCCTTTTGAATACAAATTGTTAATAAAATACTATCTTATAAAAATGATTTATAGCCTTCATTTGAAAGCTTCTCATCCTTAGCAACAACGTCATTTTTCTGATGCTCAATAAAATCGTGAAGCTTTGTTGCAAGACAAGCATCCTCCATCGCAAGCATCTTCACAGCAAGAATACCAGCATTTGCTCCACCATTGATTGCAACAGTTGCTACTGGTACTCCAGTAGGCATCTGAACTATTGAATAAAGAGAATCAACTCCACCAAGGTCACTAGTCTTCATAGGAATACCTACAACAGGACCCTCAAATAAAGCAGCACACATGCCTGGTAAATGAGCAGCTTTTCCTGCTCCAGCGATGATAACCTTAACACCTCTGCCCTTTGCTCCCTTTGCATATTCAAAGAAAATATCAGGCTCACGGTGTGCAGAAATAATTCTCATCTCATACTCTACACCAAACTTCTCCAAAATCTCAACAGCCTTTGCCATAACAGGCATATCGCTATCGCTACCCATTACTATAGATACCTTAGCCACTTTTAAATCCTCCTTAAAATCATATATCTTAGATTATCAAAGATAACCCTTAGTTTTCAAATTCTTTATTTAATTCCTCTGTACCATCGACAACAAAGCGCCCATCCTTAATTATATAAAGTAACTCGCCTGCTGGTGTCTCTACTGTAATATCTCCTAACTCAAAATAAGGAATTGTAATATCAGTATGACAATTAAAATAAGCCTCTGCAAAATCAGTTTTTCTCTTTATTGAGCAGGAATTATCTCTTGCTATACATTCCTTTTTATCAGGATTGTACATAGGAATATCTTCACAATGCGAATAACAGGTATCGCCAACTGCAAAATGTGGTCCTGTTTTTTCTGCGATAAGAATTGGAAGCTTATCTGCAATATCGAATTTCTGTCCCATCATAAAAGCCTTGGTATTTGTACCTATTGCAAATTCTCCCATCGGAAGTGTCTTATGCTTAAATAAAATATTATCAAAGATTAATTTTTGATTTGCAGCTTCATCTGAAGAATTAGTACAGCTATAATCAGTTACCATACCATCCTTGAACGTCATCTGCAAATTGCGATAACCGATGCCATTGATATCGACATGCGTAACATGCAAAATACCATCTGTCCCTTCAAGCACTGGTGAGGTAAAAACTTCGCCTACAGGAATATTAACATCTGCTACACAATTCTCAAAATTGGTTTGCTTTGATGAATCCTGCAAATGATGAAGTCTAACAATAATATCTGTATGATTATCGCCTTTTCCAGTAATATGAACCTTTTCACCTTTATCAAGGACTGAAATAATTGCTGCCTGAATTTTTTGGTATTGCTCATAATCCATTGTATTTACTGCAACAGTTTCATCAAATATTTCCTTAAAAGCAGGTCCAATCTCAGGAATTGGATACGCAATAATCGTAAAGCTGCGTTCCTCTCCCTTAATGTATTTGTTGGTCAACTGACCATTTGTACTCATATAATAGACATTTAACTCATCCTGCTTAGAAGAAAATGCCACATTTGCTTTGCTTGGCTTGGGTTCAAAGGATTTCTCCCCGAACGTCTCAATTACAGCAGGTCCGCCGTAAACAGCGGCAATATCAGCATTTTTTTCAAAGGTATTCTTGATAACCTCCAAACGACGGTCAACAAGGCCTTTATCAAGTACAAGCGCATCATCATCCTTGTGGTCATACTGACACTGCTTATTGGCACAGGTAGAGTACCAATCGCGCATTGTATCTCCACCAAATCGAAGTGTGCAGGATAAACCAGCTTCATTAAAAAGCTTAACAGCTTCTCTTGTCATTATTTCAAAACCAAGAGGGACATTTAATCCGACGTTTTCTTTTATGGAAATGTCTTTTCCTGTGACCTCAAAGCCTTTGATATATCCATCAACAAAAGTGCGTGCCATTGCAACCACACTTTCATGATCAAGCGAACGTAAATGTGCAGCTATTGCAGTCTCATTATCAGAAACATACAAACCCGTCTGATACATATAATCATCCTTTGATAAATCAAAGTTCATTAAAATATTTAAATAAAAATCATATTCAGGATTAATTTGCGAAATAATTCGTTCTGAATTGAAGATATTGCAATAATCATGTTTAAAATAATATATGGATTGAAGAATAGAATTTTTTAATTCACGCTCATCCTCTTCAATTTGGCACAAGCCATATATTTCAACAAAAAGCTCTAGATAAATAGTGACAATATCAAGTCTGCCCGCATAAGCATACTGAACAATTGATGTCATCTGGTAAAAAACTGATGACAATGCACCGCCAAGCGTCTGTCCCAACTGTTCTACAGCATACTTAGGACATAGATAACTGGAAGAATATATCTTCTCATCAAAAGCCTTAAAAATATTCGATGAAAGAGTTTGTAGTTCTTCAAGAGACACCTGATAAAGTGAATTGTCATTTTTCTTTTCAATTACAGGAAAAACGCTTACAACAAAAGAAACCACATGATTAAAGTAATCCTGCAGATTTGAAGGTACAACATTTTCATCTGTAATTTGAAGAATTCTTTCAGATATTAATGAATAGCGTTCATCAATATCTGAATTACTTTTATAAAATGACAAGCTCATAGTAGCTCCTATCTAACCATTCCTAAAATAAATGTAGAAAGCCAAATCAAAAACGAAACTGAGCTGATGCTCAGACAAATCACTCTGTCTCTAAACTCAGTCTTAGTCTTCATCTGACTGATATTAAAGCAAAATGCGCCAACGGACATACAAAAAAACACAAAAGCTAAGCCACCTATGACCTTTGGTGTTTCCCCAGCCATAAATGCATCAATAACAATTATCACTATATATGCAATAATTGAAATAATAGAAAACCCTGCAGCATACATCGCTTCAACAGGTTTGGCTTTGTTTTGAACACCAAAATTGCCCCTTCGATGCGAATATGTCTTTGTCATATTATTTTACTCCGTACTGTGCATAGTAAGAATCGATACGAGCTTTCATATCATCATCGATAATAACCTTACCCTGGCACTCTTTATTGTAGAGATGCTCAACAACTTCGCTCATTGATACGATTGCACCAGTCTTAAAGCCATAAGTCTTTGCTACCTCATCAAGAGCTGTCATAGATGTATCACCAGAAAGTCCAACCTCCTGACGATTCAAAGAAACCATAAGACCTACGATTTCTACATCACCCTGTGCACGTACGATAGGTACAGTTTCTTCCATACTCTTGCCTGATGTAGTAACATCTTCAATCATCACTACCTTGTCGCCTGGCTGAATCTTGTAGCCTAAGAGAGAGCCCATATCAGCGCCGTGATCCTTTTCCTCTTTACGATTTGAGCAATACTTAATCTCTTTACCGTAAAGCTTGTAAAAAGCTTCTGCTGTGATTACTGCAAGAGGAATACCCTTATACGCTGGTCCAAACAAGACATCAAAATCCTCACCATAAGCAGCATGTATAGCTTTTGCATAGTACTCACCAAGTCTTGTAAGCTGGCTACCTGTTACATATGCACCAGCATTCATAAAAAATGGAGACTTACGTCCACTCTTCAATGTAAAATCACCAAACTTTAGAACGTCAGACTCCACCATAAACTCTATAAATTCTGATTTGTAGTTTTCCATCATCTCACTCCTTAAATAATAGGTGAAAACACTTCCACCAAATCTATCCACTAAAAGTACCTGAATTGTAACATAATTTCATACTTCATTCAATCACAAGTAAAGCACTAAATCAGCACAAAATTAGTAAAATATGCTAAAATTTGTGTATGAAAAAAGAACAACTTGCCATTTTGGTAATCGAAAAACTAAAAAATGAATATCCAAACACTGGTTGCTCGCTCAAATATGATGCTCCCTGGCAGCTATTAATCGCAGTTCGACTTGCAGCACAGTGCACTGATGAACGCGTAAATCAAATTACGCCAATATTATTTCAAAAATATCCTACGATTGAAAGTATTGCAAAAGCAAGCTATGAAGATATTGCGGACATCGTACGTCCCTGTGGATTTGTAAAAAGTAAAGCAAAAGACATAATAGCCTGTATGCAGCTATTAAATCAGCGTTTCAATAACACTGTTCCTAACACTATGGAAGAGCTTCTCAGCCTACCTGGTGTTGGAAGAAAATCCGCCAATCTAATCCTTGGCGATATTTTCAACAAACCGGCAATTGTCACTGATACTCACTGTATCAGATTATCCAACAGAATTGGATTAGTCGAAAATGAAACAAATCCAGAAAAGGTTGAAAAGCTTCTACAAAAAATCATCCCCCCAGAAGAGGGAAATAATCTTTGTCATCGTTTTGTAGACCATGGTCGTTTAATATGCACCGGACGCAGTACTCCACATTGCAAGGATTGCTGCCTAGCCGATATTTGTGTATATAATATTTGCAACAATAAGTCCAATCATTAAAGCAGCACAAATAATAACCAATAATTTTGTATTTACATTTCTTTTCATATTCTTTACTCCAAAAAAGGTGTTTCATAGCAATTATGAAACACCTGTATTTTTATTCATATCTAAGTGCATCAATTGGATTGAGCTTCGCAGCTTTATTTGCTGGATAATAACCAAAGAATACACCTATTCCAGTTGAAAAAGCAACTGCTATGATAACACTCGATACAGATACCGAAGTATCGTAACCCATTACTTTGACTGCAACTGTACCAAAAAGCACACCAACTATTATGCCAATAATCCCGCCAACAACACAGATAACTACTGACTCAGTAATAAACTGAAGCCTAATGGAACCATTAGTAGCTCCAAGAGCTTTTCTGGTACCAATCTCTTTTGTTCTTTCTGTGATTGAAACCAGCATAATATTCATTACACCAATTCCACCAACCAAAAGAGAAATTCCAGCAATAACACTAAGTGCAATTTCGATTTTACCGAGCATATCATCAAGTGCATCCATCATTGATGCCATACTGGTTGCCATAACCTCATAGCTGGTATTTCTAAAATAGTACTTAATATTGAAGAAGTTTTCTATGTCTTTTGATAATTCCTGTGGATTTACATCAACCTGACCAACCACAGAAAAGCTTTGATATCCTTTGCCAACTCTATGAGCCTGCTCTCTCGCAGTTTTTAATGGCAGGTAAAGATTTGTCTGCCTATCCTTATCACTTGTAAAAGAAAACTCGCTCTTAGGGTCATATTTGTATACACCAACTATATGATAGGTATAAAAATTATCGCCAATATACACCTCAATAGGCGAACCTACAGCTCTTTTGATATCTCCATCAAACATATTGTTTACAAAAAAATCAGATACAAGACAAACCTTTTTCGCATCATCATAATCAATATCAATAAAGGATCTTCCACCTAAAATATCAAGGTCAGTAAAATTAATATACGACTTGTTATAGCCTAATACATTAACATTGGCATATAAGGTACCTTTTTTACTTTGACCTGAACCTACCGACTCAGATAAAAGTGTATATTTTATCTGACCATCAAATTCTGACCTGAAATCTTTAATCATATCTTCTGAAAGATAATCATCTTCTGTCATTTCCTTGCGTTTACCTGGGCCGAAATGCAAACCAGAATCTGTAGTCTCTTCTTCATCAGATTTGGTTGTAATACCAATAGTAATAGTATTTGCTCCCATACCCTGCATCTTAGAATTAACCATTGCCTTTATTGAATTACCAACAGTCATAATACCGATAACTGATGAAATACCAATAATAATACCGAGCATAGTAAGCAAGGAACGCATCAAATTTGCTTTTAATCCAGCAAGAGCTAATAAAATATTTTCAGAAATTAACATGCACTTAGCTCCTTTCTGATTTGTTCCCAATTACCAGGCTTTTCACCCATGATATTTCCATCCTTTAAAGTAATTACTCGCTGGGTCTCCATAGATAATTCAGGCGAATGTGTGATTAAAACGATGGTCTTTCCCTGTTCCTCATGAAGCTTATGAAAAATATCCATAATCAATCTACCTGTGGCTGAATCAAGAGCTCCTGTAGGCTCATCAGCAAGAATTATTGATGGGTCATTTGCCATAGCACGCGCAATTGCAACACGCTGCTTTTGTCCACCTGATAACTCATCAGGATTATGATGCTTTCTATCTGTCATTCCTACCATTTCAAGAAGCTGCTCTGAACGCATAGCTCTTTCTTTTTTAGGAACACCTGCATATAGCATAGGTAATTCAATATTTTTTAATGCATTCGTTCTGGCAATCAAATTATAGGTCTGAAAAACAAATCCTATCTTTTTGTTCCTGATGGCCGACAGTTCAAAATCCTTTGCTCGTTCAACATCAACACCGTCAAGATTATATGCACCTGATGTAGGTCTGTCCAAAGCTCCAATAATATTCATAAGTGTTGATTTTCCTGAGCCAGATTGTCCAACTATCGAAACAAACTCACCCTTTTTTACAGAAAAATTAACGCCATGTAATACTTCAAATTCATTAGGAGTGCCAATAAAAAAGCTCTTATGAATATCATGAAGATCAAGCATGATTTCACTATCTTGCATATTACACCTCCTACTGACCTTCTGGTCCGCCTGACATACTATCCATCATTCTTTCGAAATCAGATTTTCCATCAGATGCAGGTGTCGCTTTAATTGTCATGCCTTCTTTAACACCCTTTCCAATTACCTCAACATAAAAATCACTTTCCATGCCAAGCTCAACTGGAATCTTAGTCTCATTATTATCTTTATCGATTTGAGTTATAAAGGTATTACCATCGGCATCCTCTTCGACGCAATCATAAATTACAGACAAGCAATCCTTCTTTGAATCACGGATTACAGATGCCTTTGCAGTCATTCCTACACGAAGTCTATCATCCTTATCTGTCAAAGATATCTTAACTGCATAATCAGAAGTAGTCTGGCTCGTGCCAGAAGAAGTCATACCAGCCATACCCATTCCTGCCGCTGCTGAATTTGTACTAGATGAAGTTGAAATACTAGAGCCGGGTGCAACAGCTACATATGTAACAACTCCTTCAAACTCATCATCCTCAGTAGCATCAAATTTAATTACACACTTCTGATCCTTTTGAATTTTTGAAATATCATATTCATCAACTGATGCTTCAACAATAAAATCGCTTGTATCTGAAATTGTGAATACAGTACTACCCTGGGCATAGTTGTTACCCTCTGTAACATCAATTGAAGTAATGTAACCTGAAATAGGAGCAACAACCTTTTTACTATCATATTGCTCGTATTCATTGCTCTTAGTGTATTTGTTGTCATACTCCTGCTGAAGCTGGTCGTACTCCAGATTGTAATTTGCAGTATCAAGCTTTACCTGTAAATCGGCAAGCTTATCCTCATCATCTTCAAGCTCATCCTGCTTCTTTTCATAAATCTCTATGCTAACAGGATCTTCAAAAACAATAGCTGCACTAGTCTGCGCATTATATCGTTCCATTGCCTTTATATATGGATTTGAATCCTTTGAATAATTCTTCTGTGCATATATCCATTCATCTCTGGCATCACAAAGATTTTTGTATATGTCTTCATTATCACTAAGATAATCTCTGATTTCCTGCATATCCTCCTGAAGATCATCAATTTCCTTTTGAGTATCAGTAATCGACTGAGAATCATCTACTAATTTTCTATTGTTTTTCACATCTGCCAAGGCGTATTTTGCATCTAACTCAGCCAATTTCTTTTCGTAATCATCATCACCTGATGTAAACGTAACTACAGTAGAACCAGCCTCAACATAATCGCCTTCTTCAAACATAATCTTGTCGACCTTTTTGCCAGAAGCTGTAGATGTAACTGACGCATTTTCAATAGCTGCAAGTGTTCCTGTAACTGAAACTGTAGATTGTAAATCCATCTTCTCAACAGTAGATGTTGGGACCTCATTCATAGCAGCTTCAATTTCCTTTGCAGCCTTATCCACCTTTACCTTAATAAAAATAACAAGTGCAATAATTATCACCAACACAACAATAAGCTTAATGTGTTTTTTCAAAAATGCACCTATTGTAGAAAAAACATTTTTCTTTTTTTCAGTCTGCTTTGTCTCATCGATAATTTCAGACATAACATTAACCTCCTAAAAATAATCTCCTAAAAATCATACAAATAAGACTTTACTGAGTTTTTACAGCCAAGTCTATAGATTTTCAATTATTTAAGAATAATTTAAGAATTATAAAAAAAAGAAAAAAACAATCATTTAGCTTTATTTGCACTTATTTTTCCCAAAATAAAGTTTTCTGCTTTTTTATACAATATAGAAAGTCCCAATGAAACAAGAAGCTCAACAATAATCAAAACTAATGCCTTTGATAGTGTCAATTGAAGCTGTGCCTTTTGTAAAAAGTATTTACCGAATTTTGTTACCTCATAATGTATCAAAAATAAATATGCACTGTAATCTCCAATAAAAATCAGCACCCTATTTGAAAGGAATCGAGTAAAAATACCTGCCCGTCTTGCAAATATCAAAATCCACAAAAGTGCCAAAAATATTAATGCCCACGTCCAATTTGAAAAAACAGCTCTAAGTGCCTTGCTTTGAAATTCAATTTTTGTGCATAAGTAAAACGCAACAGTTAACAAAAATACAAATACTTCAATAATAGTATTTTCAAAAAGAAATTTGCAGGCTACTCCTTGTTTTATCAGTACATCATATTTTTCAAAAACAAGATATCCTGCCACACATCCAATATAGAAATCACCTAATCGATAAAGTGGACAAGTATATGTCACATAAGTAAAAAGCTGACCGTCAGCCCCCGGCTTATCTATAAAATAATAGCCACAGGCATACATCAAAAGCCACAATATAATAGCACTACAAATTAGAACCACTGGTTTATCTATTTTCCTTATCAAATATAAAATAACAGGAAAAAGGAAATACAAAACAAGTGATACCGATAAATACCAGGCAACGCCATTTAACGCAATATTTTCGCTAACAATCGGAGTGAAGGTCTGCACCAAAAAGACATTAAGCAGCACACTCTTTATCAACGAACCAATCGCCTCATATGCATGATTTTCTACAATATATTCTAGTGGAAAATAACAGGCAATCAGCATTGTAATAATATGCAATGGATAAAGTTTTTTAATCTTTTTGATAGAAAATTTGAAATTATTAAAAATTGATAACTCAAGTTCCTTGCCTCTATACGAATTTACCAATAGAAAACCCGACAGTACAAAAAAGCATGCTACGCCAAGTGTTGCCCACTCAACGACACAACCTACATGAAGCAAAAAAATACCTAAGAAGGCTAGTGCTCTTAATGCCTGTAATGATTCAATTTTTTGTACTGAATTACTCATCTTTTCTCCTATACTGTTCCAAAAGTAATCATATAGCTCTTCTGCCATACCTGCTTTTCATCAAGTTCATTGCCGTATTCACGTGTTGTAAGATCGCCATCAAAATCATCATAGTCAGCTCTTCCGTACCAAGGCTCAATACATACAAATGGTGCATTCTTTCCTACAGGTGACCACACACCAAATAATGGTGCATCAAATTCAACTGTGATATATGGCTTTCCATCAGGTGTTTCAAGTGCGACGAGACCTGTCTGATTATTTTCAACCATATATGTAGATCTATCAAAGAAATCCTTCGTAATCACTGCTCTATTAGCTTCAAGAGGAAGTACTATATCCTCACGAGTGCAGGTTCCATTTAAATTACCATGGTGATGAAGCTCTGTAGCCCCTTCAAAATATAATTTGTAGCCTTCTTTAGAATCGTCAGCATTAATTGGACAATTAAAAGCAGGATGTCCTCCTATCGAAAAATAGAGCTTTTGATTTTCTCTATCCTGACCTGGATTTAAGACTCTCCAAACAACCTCAAGACTCATACCATCAAGAATGTATCCTACCTGAAGGCTAAAATTAAAAGGATATTTTTCCTTTGTTTTTTCATCATCCTGAAGTGAAAAAAGAATATCTGTATCGCTCTGTGAATCACAAGAGAACTCACTGTCTCTGGCAAAACCATGCTGTCCGATAGCATACTCCTGCCCTTCAAAGGTATACTTATCATTTACAACAGAGCCTACAAATGGAAACAGAACAGGTGATGTACGATTCCAATATGTAGGGTCAGCCTGCCACATGTATTCCATACCTGTTTCCTTGTTAACTACTGATTTTATCTCAGCTCCATGAGAATCAATAACTACTGCCAAGCTTTCATTTTCAATAACGTAATTCATAAAAAACCTCCTAAAATAACATATTGCCTTACTGTAGACTTCAGATAAAAAGAAGAAAACCCCTAAAGCTTGTTCTATCAAGCTTAGGGGTTAATCTAAATACTGCGGGTGACAGGACTTGAACCTGCACACAACACCCTTTAACACCTTATTTTATCAGTGTTCTTAGAAAGTTGGGGACACTTTTGGGGACACTTTTTTCAACGTGTTCTTTTTCCAAAAATAGCTTGAATAGAATATTTTTGTCATACATCATAACTAACTCCAACTCATTATATAGTAGGCTTGTTAATTTATCCATTATTTTATTCAGTTAAACCAAACTTTAACTGATTTAACAGAAAGGATAAACGAAGGTATGGTTAAGCAAGTATTAAGAGGTAATGTTATGCCAACAGGAACTAAACCAGCTACTGTTACTGTTGATTTTGACACACCTATAAATCCCAACAAGGCTAGTGTTAGATTATACGGCTCAATAATGCAATCTAGTCAAGGTAATGATTATGTACAAGACTATATAGTAAACGAATTAACTGCTAATCATTTAGAAATTGGATTTCAAGTTTTGCGATAGTTTCTTTTAAGTAATTACCAGAAACAAAATTTATTCCTATTTTATTTTCACCAGTAGTATTTCTGTAAGCTTCTGCTATTCTATCAAATTCATCGTTAGATAATTCGTTTTCATTAGTAATAGTTACACCGAATATTTCATCATTTGCATCACCAGAAAGGCTAGTTTCAATTCCTTTAATTTTAGAAATATTACCTTCTGAGTTTACTTTGATTGAATATCTAAATTCATTTAAACCATTATTTGTTCCTTCTGGGACATTTCCAGTTTCAAAATTAGATACTTTTAATGATTTTCTGACACTACTACTATTTATAGAATGGTCGCCATCAATAAAATAAGTAGGCGCATCTTTTCTTTTTGTTGCAAACTCATACGGAATATATACTCCAAGTGTATCAGAATTTGGATTATTTTTGACATTTTCAAGTAGTTGTGATAGATTATAAGTGAAAACTGAGTGAGAATCTGCAAAGGCTTTGTCCTTTCCTTTTTCTGCGACCTCAGTTTTTTTATTGCTATTTTTTATCACTTCTGGAAGTGTCATAATTACATGCATTTTAGGAATTCTGTTTTTATCAACATATTCCATTATTGTAATTTTGACTGGATTTATACCATCTTCATCAATAAA
>JAZLJM010000101.1:0-13091 GCA_045617805.1 Pseudobutyrivibrio sp. | reverse complement strand
ACATATTTCTGTAAATTTTCCAAATTTTCCACACTTCACTTATTTCTGAAAATTTTCCAAATTCTTCACACTTCACTTGTTTCTATAAATTTTACAAATTCTTCACACTTCACTTGTTTCTGTAAATTTTCCAAATTCTCCACACTTCACTTGTTTCTATAAATTTTCCAAAATCTCCGCACTTCACTTGTTTCTGTAAATTTTCCAAATTCCTCACACATCACTTATTTCTGTAAATTTTCCAAATTCTCCGCACTTCACTTATTTCTATAAAAATTCAGCTACAAGAGCTCTATAAAAAACAGCTACAAGAGCTCCGTTATATACAAAAATGGTCCTTTATCAGATTTTCACATCAATCGGTGCACCGAACCACAATAGATTAACGCTACACACAACATAATTACAGAATCAATGAAATTCTAATAAAGAACCGTAACACAATTACAGAATCAATGATATTCTAATAAAGGACCGCACCACAATTACACAATCAATGAAATTCTAATAAAGGACCATAACACAATTACACAATCAATGAAATTCTATTATAGGACCACTATATTTTTAACAAATTCTAGGCAAACCTTCGCCCTGCAAAATATCCAGATTTCTACGCCCACCAAGCTTTGTTTTTAAAATAAGTGAACCAGCAGGGTTTTCAGCATCAGGCGCATTTACTTTTCCGATTACACAAGCATTTTCGCCGTATTTGCTTGCACGGATTAATTCAACTGCCTGATTTGCATATTCCTGTGGAACTATACAAATCATTTTACCTTCATTGCCCATATAGAGCGGGTCAAGGCCTAATAAACCACAGAAAGATTTCACCTGCTTGTCAACAGGAAGAAGCTCATCAGCAATTTCAAAAGATAGCTGGCTTGAAAGTGCGAGTTCTTTTAATACAGTAGCAAGCCCGCCTCTTGTCACATCACGAAGCACATGAACTGGAATTTTATTTGAAATCAATGCATGTACCATTTCTACAAGTGGTGCATTATCGCTCTCGATAGAATTCTTGATTTCCATTCGCTGTGACAAAATAGTTGCATGATGATCTCCAACATTTCCTGAAACAATAATTGCATCGCCTGCTGCACTCATTTTAGCTCTGATATCAACGCCCTCTGGCACAAAACCAACTCCTGCGGTATTGATATAGATTCCGCCGTTACCTTCGATTACCTTGGTGTCGCCAGCTACTATTTTTACATTTGCTTCCTTTGCGCACGCTGCCATCGACTTTACAAGTCGCTTAAGCTGGTCTACAGCAGTACCTTCCTCAAGGATAAAACCACAGGTGATATACTTAGGCGTAGCACCTCGCATCAAGAGATCATTTACTGTGCCACAAATGCAAAGCCTGCCAATATCCCCGCCCGGAAACTCGAGTGGTGTGACAACAAAGCTGTCTGTAGTCATCGCGATTTTTCCACTGCCTTCAACTACCGCTGAATCCTCCATCTCTGACAAAACATCGCTATCAAACTCTGCCTCAAAAATACTGCTAATCAACTCGCCTGTTGCTCTTCCGCCAGAGCCATGTTCCATTAAAATCTTTTCCATTTTCTCCACCAATTATCTATTTTTAATACATTTTCATTTTGTTAAATCTCTAATTTATTTTTAACAATGTGTTTTTCCTGCGAGTTTTGGATATGTAATCATATTCATATTATGTTCTTGTTACATATTCAAAATACTCAGCTTTTCATATTCCCATTCATGTTTCCAAAACTATTTTACATACTATAGGCACTAAAGCAGCTTCCCTCCATGCTCACCATGCAGGCCCCCTGCGGATGAGACGGATTGCAGACCTTACCAAAAAGTGGACAATCCACAGGCTTGGCCTTTCCCATTAAAATTTCGCCGCAACGGCATGCCTTATTCCTCTTATTATCTTCATCAAGTCCTGCACTTCCTGCATCGAAAAATTGATATTCCTTTTTCAGTAAAAAGCCTGACCCCGGAATCACTCCCATGCCACGCCATGCTGCATCAGAAGCTTCGAAATACTTTTCAAGATTAGCGTATGCCATCTCATTTCTACCAGCCTCAACAACTGCTGTATAAAAATTCTTGACACTATGGTCTGCATTTTCAACCATTTTAACAAGACCATAAATCGCAAGCAAAAGCTCTCTGTCCTCAAAGCCAGACACCGCAAAAGAAATTCCGTATTTCTTTGCAAGGTCATTAAAATAATCAGCACCTGTAATCGCACACACGTGTCCTGGTGCGATAAAGCCGTCAATTTCTGCTCCATTATCAAGCAGATATGAAATCGCCCCTGGCATAGTCTTAAGTGCTGTCAAAAGCTTGATATTTTTAAGTCCAAGTCTAGTCGCTTCATCCATTAAAATAGTATACACTGGTGCAGTCGTCTCAAAGCCTACTGCCGCAAAAACATAAATCTCATTCGGATTATCCTGCGCAAGCTGCAAAACGTCCATTGGCGAATACACCATAACCGCCTTGCCACCCTGTCCCTTCGCTTCATTCAATGAACTCTTCGAGCCTGGCACCCTGAGTAAATCGCCAAAAGTCGCAACAGTAACACCCGATGTCAAAGATAGCTCAACCAGCTTGTCAATATAATCTGTCGGTGTGACGCAAACTGGACAGCCTGGTCCCGAAATCAGCTCAATATCCTTTGATAGCATCTGACGAATCCCTGATTTACTGATAGCCTGCGTATGACTGCCGCAAACCTCCATAAGTCGAATATGTTTTCCACTGTAGGATTTTAAATATGCTATTATTTCTTCAATTTTTTTATCTTGATTTATTGTTTCATTCACGTAAAACTACCTACTTTTTTATACTCTCACTCGGGTTCGCTCATACTCTTTTCCCTACCAGCTCACTCGAGTCCGCTCATAAGCGAGATAATCTCTTCAGCCTCACTCTGCTTCATTGTCTGTATCACACAGCCCGCGTGAACCAAAGCGTAATCGCCCTCTTGAACCTTTACAAGTCCCGCGTATGCCTCGACTTCATTTCCGTCAAAATCTACAGTGACCTTTCCCTCGCGAACCTTTGTAATTTTCCCTGGAATTGCTACACACATAACATTACCTTTCTAAATAAGATATAATATCTATTTTATTTTCTTACTTCTACTTACAATAAAAGGTATAATAAGCATCACATAGAAAGCTCGAATGCCTTTATCTAATATATTTCCTATGATATTCTGTGGAAGAAATTCAACCAGCACATAAATCACAACAAAATAACCTAATATTCCTGCGACAAAATATGTCACTCGCTCAATCGCTGTTCCCTTTGGCTGATATTTTAACCATCTACGGTCAACAAACCATGAAATCAAAATTCCAATATAAAATCCGCAGCCCTTATATGTATCAATTGCCATTTTTGCAGGATCAACAATCAAAGCCCCTTCTGTATCATAATCCACAGGATAGCCTTTTTGATTAGCATAAATTATGACAGCAATATTCAGTAAAAGTCCAACAATCAACACTACTATGTCCAAATTATTTACTTTTTCAACCTTCTCAAGCAGCCACTTTGTAAAGAGGACTACCAAAAATGTTGCACCAAATCCAATCAATACGTCCTGCGGCGTATGTACACCTAAATAATTTCTACTCAATGCAACCAAAAATATCATCAAGAACATCAAAAATCGCAAAAGCCTTGTAAGCTTTTTATTTAAAGCAATACTGCCAAATACTGCAGTAGCACTTGTTGTATGACCGCTCGGAAAAGAATACCCTGTTGCCGTAGTTTTTGCCCCATCAACTGGCACAACACGAGGATCTCTAATCCATGGTCTATATACACAAGCAGTCACTTTTATAAAGCCATTTACTAATCTGCCCATGCCCCAGCTCATCATCGTGTAGGCACCCTGGTTTTTATCCACACACCAGTAAATTGCTGCAACAATCATCATCAAAAGCAACTCTTCTCCATAAGTCGTGATGTACGACATAAATTGGTTCAAAATACCATTTGTTGCCTCTCGTATATTTTGAAGAAAAAGCAAATATGAGATATCCATGTTTTATACCCCCGTATTATATTTTACACACCCTTCATATTTTAGCATTTACACAATATTAGTACAATAAAAGATAGTCGCTATTCTTCCGCAGTAATAACACACTATAAACATATTTTTCTGATACCATTTTTATTATCAAATAACCGAAACAAAAGAAAAGGAGTCTTTGCTATGGTGAAAAATAAAAAAATTTTAACAGTTATTCTATTGATTCTATTGATAGCTTCTGCAGCAGGAAACATTCATACAATATGTCACGTATATAACACAATTTTACCAAATATCTCAGCTGGGATTGCTATTATTACTGTCATATTTGCCATTATCTATATGATAAAAGGCTATTCCAAAGATGCCGCGTTTTATTATAAAGCATTTATGGTACTATCTGCACTGTTTTATCAATCTCTCGCGATATCCACAGTAACATCAGATGATATTTTACCTCAAACATTTACATTTGCTATTGGCTTTCAAATTGGAGCTAATTGCTTACTCTTTGGCTTATTCCTTTTATTGTGTTTCGGAAAAGATATCGGAAAAAAGACAACTAATTTTATTGGTATCCTTTCATTAATTGTTACCGTTTCCGTTTTTATAGTCTTAGCTGTAAAAAATCCGCAATCAATCGACAAAAACATTCTTGGTTTACTTTACAGCAGATTATTTAGCCGAATAGTATTTGTCATAACCGCATATCTATTAATTCAATTCAAATATATCGATAAAGACGAAAGAGGAACAACCTAAATATAAAGACCCACCGCTTGGCAGTGGGTCTTCTTTTGACTATTTTTCAACTATTTTCTTCTATATATACATCATCAACGCATTTACACCCTAAGTATGCCTGTCCCAAGCAAATTCCGCCATCATTAGTTGGCACTTCCTCCGAAATGTACACCTCAAAGCCTTCTGCTTCAAGATAATCAATCGCCCTTTCAAGAAGAATTCTATTGAGAAAGGTTCCACCAGAAAGTACAACCTGACGAGTTTCGTCGATATGCTTTTGCGCCTGCTTCAAAATAAATCTTGCTACAATATCAATAAAATCATATGCAATCTTTGACCTATCAACACCAGCTTTAATTGAGCCTATGATAGAAATTAAAAGTTTTGAAGTATCTCCATCTTCGCAAATATCTTCAAGCAAATTTTTGCTTGTATTTTCCTTGGCACACCACTCCAGCTTCATCGGAGCCTGCCCCTCATAGGTATTATAATCGCAGATTCCCAGCAAACAGCTCACTGCATCAAAAAGTCGTCCCATAGAAGAAGATGTAACAGTATTTATCCCCATAGAAATCGCTTTTGTAACAAGATTATCAGGAATAAAATCTTTTAAATCAGCCGCCTCTAATTCCTCTTTGATTGAAAAAAGGTATCCAGCTAAAATGGTCTGGCAATTTTTTGCGCCTTCATCTCCACCTATCAATCTAACTGGCTTCAAATGCGCCACCCTATTCATTTTTTTCTCATCCCAAAGAAAAACCTCACTTCCCCAGATGGTGCCATCATCACCATAGCCCGTACCATCAAATGCGAAGCCGAGCACCTTACCTTTTAAAGATTTTTCAGCAATTACGGAAGCAACATGTGACATATGATGTTGAATTTCGCTACTTTCCACTTTTTTTGCAAAAATTTCAAAAACAACTTGTCTGGAAAAATAGCCAGGATGCTTGTCAGTAATTATTTTTTGTGGCTCAAATCCAAAAATTTCAGTCATTGCACTAAGCTCTTGCTTATAGAAATTCTGGCAGCTCATCGTCACCTGGTCACCAAGATACTGACTCAAATATGCAAATCCATTTTTTACAAAACAAAACGAGCTTTTCAAATCACCACCAGCCGCAAAGCATTCTCCTGAAATTCCCACAGGAATTGGAGAAGGTGCATACCCTCTGGCTCGTCTAATAATTTGTCTACGGCCACGTACCACCTTAACAATCGAATCATCTAGCGGTCGTAAAATTTGCCTATCATGACTCAAAACCAAAAGCGAAACACCCAAAAGCTCTTCATCACTTGAACGGCCGGCAAGCCAATCCACCATCGCTGCATCATCAATCTCTAGCACATCCCCACTACCATTTCCACTCGTCATAATAAGTGGACCTGTAAGCTGCAAAAGCAAAATCTGCAAAGGATTGCAAGGAAGCATCGCTCCAATATCTGGCGAAGAGCAGCATACATTTTGAGCAAACCTTTTTTCAGTTTCAGCCATGTTCATATCGATATAAAAACACAAATTATTATCTACTGTGCCTTCACATCCCTGGTCTTTTTTTATATTTCTCTGCCTTAGTAATACAATCGGTCTAGCAGGTGATGTCAAAATTTCCTTTTCTTTATCACCTAATTCACAGAACTCTTCAACATCAGATAATTCAGGAAACATAACTGCAAAAGCTTTTTCTTCTCTATGCTTAAGCATCCTAAGTTTTGCAACAGCCACCTCATCAAATGGATTACACGCCAAATGATATCCACCAATATCCTTTATTGCAACAATACCGCCATCCGCAATTATAGCAGCAGCCTGCTTTATCAGCTCATAGCTGTCAAAATTTGCCTTTGGCGATTTTTGTCCCTTGTCCAAATTATAATTGCTACTGCTAAAAGTATCAGACAAAATTTCTTTTTTTCCAGCCTCTATCTTAATCGCCGCAAGCTTGGGACCACATGATTTGCAAGCAATTGTCTGTGCGTGACGCCTAATATTCTTAGGCATTTTGTATTCTCGCTCGCACTCCTGGCAAAGTTCAAAATCTCCCATGGTAATCGTCTCGCGATCATATGGCAAACATTTTAAAATCGAATACCGAGGTCCACAAATTGTACAGCTAATAAACGGATGGCGATAACGCCTGTTTTTTTCATCAAGTAATTCCTCAATACACCTATCACAGGTTGCAATATCTGCAGGCATTACAGGAAGATTTTTCTCATCATCACTATCGCTTTGGATTATTACAAATTTTTTATCCATCTCAGCACTTAGAGTCTGTACTTGGCTTCTGCTCAAATTCTCGGATACCTGTAGATCACTAACAAAACCACCTGTAGGCACTTCATCTGCAATTCTTCGCTCAAAATTTTCAAGCACCTTAGGCTCACCCCCAGCAACAACTGTCACAATGCCCCCTGAGTTTCGAACAAAACCCACTATATTTAGTTCATCCGCCAGCTCCGCCACAAAAGGCCTAAAACCAATCCCTTGCACAAGCCCCTTTATCGTATACTTCTTGTAAATCATCTCAAATGCATGCCCTTCAAAAACATAAATCTATTGTATAATTCTACCATATATCCACGGGTGGAACTACTATTGGCTCCCCTTTTAAGGGGAGCTGGCAGCCACGCTAGTGGCTGACTGAGGGGTGCTTATATTAATAATCTGATGTAATAGTAATTTCTAGAAAATGACCCCTCAGTCATCCGCTTCGCTCCTGACAGCTCCCCTTAAAAGGGGAGCCAAAAGGCCAGCCTACGCAACGCGGAGGCTGGCCCAAACACTACATATGAATTTTATGCCTGTGGATTTGCTGGCGCAGCAGCAGCGTTTGCTGCTGGAGCCGCTGGCTTGGCAGCAGGCTTTGGTGGCTCGTAAGGAACTTCTACGGTGTCTGTGAATTTCTCAGCACCTGGCTCCTGGTAGCCTGGAATAATTGATAAGCACTTCTTAGGGCACTTCTCAGCGCAGTAGCCACACTGGATACAATCAAAACGATTGATAGTCCAAGTCTTACCAGCTCTATCTACTGTGATAGCACCTGGAGGGCAGCTACGCATGCACATACCGCAAAGGATGCACTCATCTGTATTGATTTCGATATGACCTCTAGTTCTCTCAGGATACTCTCTTGCAACAAAAGGATATGCTGTAGTTGCAGGCTTAGAGAAGAGGTTCTTAAGTACTTGCTTTGAAAATGGTAAAAATGATCCCATAATATCCTCCTATCTTTCTGTACAACTTACGCATGGGTCAATTGTGAGTACCAAAAGTGGAACATCACCATACTGAGCACCAGCAAGAGTCTGACATAATGCTGGAATGTTAGCAAATGTCGGAGTTCTAACTCTCATGCGGTCTAAGAATTTTGTGCCGTTGGCACGAACATAGTAATATGCCTCACCTCTAGGCTGCTCGAAACGAACAAAAGCCTCACCGTTTGGCATGCCCTTAACTGGTACATTGATTTCTGTATCAGGAATCTTGTCTACAGCCTGTCTGATGATTTCGATAGACTGGAAGATTTCACCGATACGAACCTCACATCTTGCGTATGAATCACACTTGTCTGATGTGATTACTTCAAAATCGATATCATTGTAAGCAGCATAGCCTGTCTTACGTAAATCAACCTTGATACCTGATGCTCTCATCATAGGACCTACAGCACCACGGCGGATAGCATCCTCACCAGAAAGATATCCGATATCTACAAGACGGCTCTTTACTGTGTAATCATTTAAGAAAATTGAAGTAGTTTCTCTAATTTCCTTTTCCATATCGTTGAGCTGCTTAACAAAATCCTTAAGCATATCATTTGGCATATCCTTAAGTACACCACCGATTGTGTTAACTGAGAAAATAACACGTCCACCAGTAGATGCCTCAAACATATCAAGGATACGCTCACGAAGTCTCCATGAATGCATGAAAAGTGACTCGAATCCGAATCCATCAGCAAGAAGACCAAGCCATAATAAATGGCTGTGTAAACGGCTCATTTCTGACCAAATTGTACGAAGATAATCAGCACGTCTAGGTACTTCAACATTCATGATTTTCTCAAGAGTTGTACAGTAACCCATACCATGCATGAAAGAACAGATACCACAGATACGCTCTGTAACATATGCCATTTCATTGAAATCCTTTTTAGTAACGAGGCTCTCAAGACCTCTGTGAATATAACCAATAGAAGGAACAGCAGCTACAACTGTCTCATCCTCAAGAACTAAATCAAGATGAATTGGCTCAGGAAGAACAGGATGCTGTGGACCAAATGGTACTATACTTCTATTACCCATTTTTATTCGCCCTCCTTCTCGATAAATGGTGTCTCCTCATCGATGCGATAAAGCTTGTCGTGAAGGTCAACCTTGATATTTTCTACTTTGAGACCGAAAAGCTCATGCATCTCGTTCTCATAAAAGATTGCAGATTTGTATACACGTGAGATACTAGGAATCTCCTCGTCCTTTTCAACAATAAGACGATAGTTTGCAATGTCATAACCATTTGCAAAAGAGTATGTAACCTCATAGTGCTGCTCTGCCTTTGGGAATGAACAACAAATCTGGCAAAGTCTCCACATGTTATTTTTCTTTTCCATAATGATTTGAAGGAGCTCTGCTTTGTCAATTTGATAAATCTTATCTTGAATTTCCTGCATTCTATTTCTCCTCCTCTGCTGCAAGTGCTGCAGCTTTTTCTTTGAAAAGGGCAATACCCTTTACTACACCATCAATGATTGACTCAGGTCTTGCAGCACATCCTGGAACATAGATGTCAACAGGAATAACTGTATCTGTGCCTCCCTTGATGTTATAGCACTCTTTAAAAATACCACCAGTACATGCACATGTACCAACAGCGATAACTACCTTTGGCTGTGGCATCTGCTCATAGATCTGCTTTACAACTTCTGCATTCTGTGAATTGATACCGCCAGTTACTAAAAAGATATCAGCGTGCATAGGGTTACCTGTGTTGATAACACCAAAACGCTCAACATCATATACAGGTGTTGTACAAGCTAACACCTCAATATCACAACCATTACAGCTAGATCCATCATAGTGGAGAAGCCAAGGTGATTTATGTATTGTTGCCATTTTTTCTCCTCCTATCTAATAATCTCTAATAAGAATAAGTTCATGCCTGCTGCGATGATTGTTACTGACCAAGCAAGCTTAAGCATAAGCTGCCACTTTACTCTAGCGCAAGTGTTGTCGATAAGGATCTCCAAGAACCAAACAACAAGAATTGCTACAACAACTGCGATAATTGAAAGTGGATTACTATTAATAAAGAACAAACCAACAATTCCGAGAAGGATAATATTCTCATACCACTCAGCCAATGTAACCATAGCATATTCTTTACCACACATCTCAGATGTAACACCCTTAACTACTTCCTGGTGTGCATGGTGTGATGTAGAAATATCAAATGGAGATTTTCTGAACTTGATTGTAAGGATAAATACAAATCCTACGAAAAATCCAGGTAAATATGCAACTGTAGAAATATCACACTTGATGATATCTGATACATTGAATGTACCAAGAGCAAGGTAAAAGCCTACAGCAACAAGTAATTCCATTGGCTCACATGACATCATCTGGATAAGCTCTCTTGAAGTACCCTGTGATGAAAATGGTGAGTGAGTAGATGTAGATGCTAAAATCAAAAACATTGCTGAAGTTGAAAGAGCAAATACACAAAGTAACATATCAAAGCCAGCAAAGAAAAGAACACCACTAAGCATGATAAAGAAAAGATATGATCCAATCATAAAAAGCTGATTCTTATTTGCTGTTAAGAACTCTTTCTCAAAGAGCTTCTTGAGGTCATAAAATGGCTGAAGAACGCTAGGTCCTTTTCTGCCCTGCATACGTGCAGAAATCTTACGATCAAATCCCTCAAGTAAACCTGCAACTAAAGGTGCGAGAATGATATAGCAAACAGCACCAATGATTCGTGAAGTTTCCATACTATATAGCACCTCCTATCACAATAATTAAGAACACGATGATAATAAATGTTGAAACGATTACTGCAGGAGCAAAAAGCTTCTTCTCACCGAAGATTTCTTCCATGTAGAAGTTTG
The DNA here is from genome assembly GCA_045617805.1 of Pseudobutyrivibrio sp. GTDB lineage: Bacteria > Bacillota > Clostridia > Lachnospirales > Lachnospiraceae > Pseudobutyrivibrio. Next base: position 2,204 of record JAZLJM010000101.1, on the reverse strand, counting down.
AAATAATAAGCTCCTTAGCATCGCCTGATGCAGAAACAAAGTTGATATTGTCTCCTGCATTAGCACCACCCATGTATGCAAGTACCTGCTTTGACTTTGTACCCTTTGTAAAGAGATAGCAAACTGCAGGAACGATGAAAATACCAAGTAAAAGAACAATCATGATAACCATATTTGTAGTGCTCATAACTGTCTCTGTAACACCAAACATCTCTGTTGTAATTGGTGAAAGAGCATACTCAGCAAGAACAGGGAATCCAAGGATTAATGCAACCATAAGTGCTGTATGGAAAAACATTGAAACATATTCGTTGTTCTTTGTAAGATCTCTTGTAGCAGACTTTGAACTCTTTCCAAGAATCTTTGATAACCACTTTGTCCAATAGAACATTGTAGTAGCAGAACCAAAGCAAATGAAAAGAATCATAACTGTTGATACTAAAGTATTGCTTGTATCAATAAATGCTTTAAGTGCTGCCCACTTTGAAATAAGCATACCAAATGGAGCGAGGAACATACCTGCAATACCAATCATAAGGATAAATGCAAGCTTAGTGAATCTAGACATAAGACCCTGCATGCTCTCAACATCACGGCTGCCTGTAGTATTTTCAATAGCACCAACGCACTGGAAAAGCATTGACTTTGAAACAGCGTGGAAAATTACAAGGAATACTGCTGCCCAAATTGTTTCCTCGTAACCGCAGCCTGTACAAGCAACAATCAAACCGAGGTTAGAAATTGTAGAGTAAGCAAGTACCTTCTTTCCATCTGAAACAGAAATTGCAAGACAAGAAGCTGCAAGGAAAGTAAAGCCACCGATAAGTGCAACCATGCTTCCTACTGAATTATCTGCCATTGCAACGGAAATTCTGATAAGTAAGTAAACACCAGCCTTAACCATTGTCGCACTATGTAAAAGTGCAGATGAAGGTGTAGGTGCAACCATCGCACCAAGCAACCATCCTGAGAATGGGAACTGAGCTGATTTTGTAAGAGCTGCAAATGCTAAGAATGCGATAGGCATCAAGCAAATATACTGCTCTGAATTATTTACAGCAAGAATAATTAAATCATAAAGATTTACTGTACCGAACTGAAGGATACCAACAGCGATTGCTGCTGCAATACCACATCCACCGAGTAAGTTCATCCATAAAGCCTTGAAAGAATTGTTTACAGCTTCTTCTGTCTTTGTATAACCAATCAACAAGAAAGATGTAACTGATGTAATCTCCCAGAAGAAATACATCCAGATAAGATTCTGTGAACATACAAGACCAAACATTGCTCCATAGAATACAAAGAGCATAGCAAGGAAAAAGCTTCTGCGATCCTTAAGCTCCTTATGATGATGAATATGATAACCATGCATATAACCTACTGCATAGATACCAATAGCTACACCGATGACACCAATGATAAGAATCATAATAAGTGTAAGCCAATCAAACTTAAGCTTATAACACTCAGTAACCTCTGGACCAGCAAGCTCTAACGCAACAACGAGTACTGTCTGAACGATTGCTAAAAGTGAAATACCCCCCTTCTTGTACTTAAAACTCAAGTAAATAATTAGACCCAAAAGAAATACATCGCCCACAAGAATTATTTCATCAAATACTTCTATGTATGGAAGATTAAACTCCAAGGTCATCGAGCCATTCATAATCCACTGAACAGCAGTCACAACAGAAAGTGCCATAACAGCTATACCACAGATATAAACGATTACGCTACGCACGATACTCTTATGAATAACTGCTGGTAAAATCGCCATAATGAATGGTAGGCAAATCAATGCCAATACTAGATTTTCCATTAAAACTGGACCTCCTCAAAAAATTTTATCTTTGTTAGTTTGCACATTGCACCCAAGATAACTACAATTATATCATTTTTATATATTTTTTACATAAAAGTTTTATATTTTTATTATAAAAATGTATACTTTTTGAAACATTTAAAACTTTTGAATATTCTCTAGCCAATTTCAACTTATCCCTCTTCCCTTCATCCCCCACCACCTGTTTTCTGCGACGAGAAAACTGTGTAATGTAATATGCTAGGCTTGTTCTTATCGCTCCATCCCCCTGCACTTGCAATTGTAAAAGCCGTTAAGAAATCCGGCATAGCAAGTCCCGCAGATAAGAGCGGCTTATCCGCGGCTTCGAAGTCGGAACGTAGCGATGGTGCTCTGTGGG
>JAZLJM010000100.1:0-2361 GCA_045617805.1 Pseudobutyrivibrio sp. | reverse complement strand
ATGAGTTTATTGTAACACATAACTCTATAAAATGCAACAAAAAAATGGCAGAAAACCGCCATTTTTCAAGGGATTTAGGGTGTTTTTATAAATGAAATGTGGTTACGAGATAGGGCTTCTGGCTAGGGTCTGAACAGTAACAGAACCTCATATGCGAAATATGGTGTACATAAATTAGGACACGTGTTTTGATATCCTTACATTAGGTTAATCCTAAATCAGGTTATCTCACGGTCCTTTTTTATTTTATTTCAGGAGGTCACTATGAATAAAGAAAATATTTTTCCGCTTAACCATAATCAGCAGCTCACCATCGGAATCTCAACTCGCGCCCTCTTTGATCTTGAAAAAGAAAATGAAATTTTTGAAAACGAAGGCAGCAGCGCCTATGTCGATTATATGATTTCCCACGAAGAGGATATTCTCTCACCTGGCGATGCCTTTGCACTTATCAAGGCACTGCTTGCACTGACAAAGCCTGATGGTGAACCTCTATGCAAGGTTGTTATTATCTCCAAAAACTCTGCACAAAGCAGCCTTCGAATTTTTAACTCAATTGAATACTACGGATTAAATATTACGCAAGCTGCACTTACCACTGGAAACAATGTTGCTCCTTATTTTAAGGCCTACGGCATCGACCTTTTCTTATCCGCAAATGAATCAGATGTAAAGGAAGCCTTGGCTGGTGGTATCGCTGCAGCAACACTTATCCACACCGAGAGCTTAAACAACCGTGTTCTGTCACAAATAAAAATTGCCTTCGATGGAGATTGTGTACTATTTTCTGACGAAGCAGAAAAAATCTTTCAATCAAAAGGCATCGAAGCATTTTCTCTAAATGAAAAAGAAAAGGCAAATCAACCTTTAGAAAAAGGTCCATTTGCCAATTTACTTGCCACAATATCTCTTATTCAAACCATGTACAAGGATGAAGAACAGGTACCTATCAAAACCGCACTCATCACTGCTCGCAGCATCCCTGCTCACAAACGTGTATTAAAAACTCTTCGCGCCTGGAATGTACGAATAGATGAGGCTCACTTTTTAGGCGGCACCGAAAAAACCGAAATAATAAAAGCCTTTGGTGCTCACATATTCTTCGACGACAACGAAGAAAACCTACGCCTTGCCAGCACAGTTGTCCTCTCTGCAAAAGTACCAAACTCTCTTGCCACGGAATCTGCATAAATCAATCAGGCAGATATCTATTATCTGCCCATTGATGAAAGCATATTTATCAATTCAATATCTGATTCCTGAACCCTCAAATTGGTTTCAATCGACTCACCATTTGGGTCAGTAATTTTTATTTCAATCACACTTCCCGGAGTTTTTGCCATAGGTGCTGCTGCATTAAAAAATGGCAAAAGCTTTGGATGATTGGCATTAAATTTTTCTGCCGCTCCCTTAATCTTGAATAAATCTGCTGGATTCATACCCATAATCTACCTCCTGCTACAAAACAATTTTTTATTTATGACTGAATCCAAAAAATGTTCGTAGCTTTAACAAATATTTTTTTCGAGGATATACCTTTACAAACGCCTCGCAACATCCTTCTATCATTGTTATTATATCATTATTCCGAGATTCAGAGTACTATTATCAATTTATTTATCTTCAAATCTTTTATATTCAATTGCTTTTAATTCCCCCATCATCAACCTCCATAGCAATCTTCCATATCAACAATTTTTCTATTTAGATTTGTAAGCTTTCAGCATATTTAAACTGAATAATATCCCTCGGTGCAGCTTCAACATATGCCTGCTCTTTATGCATAAAGTTTATTATTTCATTCTTACTCATCTTTCCAAGCTTCTCTATTACTACATCCAAAATATCTTTCTCTTCATCTGATAATTCAGAAAAAGTTTGTTTCCCGTCCAAAGAAAAATGATAAGCATTTGTCTCACCCATATCAACTTCTTCACAAGGAACATCCTTTAAGTCAATTATGGAATTATGTCCCACTGGAACAGCTCCCATTGGAAGTGCTTGATATACTAATCCTGTGATTGCAAAGCCTCTTCTTTTATAAGATAAAGCATCCGCATACCACATAAGCTTCATTAATTTTACCTTATAAAGACTTGTCACTTTGATTGATGATGCAAAATATCTAATAACCTCAACAACTTTATCTAATGACAAATCTGTGTTGCCATGAAACATTTGATTTCCCTGAAACTTTGCATAGCTTGCTTCAATTGCCTTTCTGAGATAGGCATCTTGATCTTCCTCGTATAAAGAAGTTGCTGACGCTAAATATTTTTGATAAGACTCTGCTGATAGATTCGCTTTCGCTCCATTTAAAAGCGACAAAAACCATTCTGGATCCTGATTTATTTTCTTAAG
>JAZLJM010000099.1:0-22378 GCA_045617805.1 Pseudobutyrivibrio sp. | reverse complement strand
TTTCTGGTTTGTTTCTATTTTCTTTGACATATATACCTCATTTCTACTGCGGATAAGAGGCAATATGTAGAATACACGCTTTTATACCGGAGTGTAAGACTAAATTCAACCAGAAGTGGAATTTACTTTTTTATTTAACATGTATAGGATATGTGCAGAAATTTAGTTGCATTCCTTTGCCTGTTAGAGTTATAATTTTTAAGATTATGATATTTATTATGGAGAATTGTCTATGCTGAATCGCTTAGAGAGAAAATTAGGTAAATATGCAATTAATAATTTGATGTTATATATTATTGGTGGCTATTTTATTGGCTATCTATTGTCTTTTGGAAAAGCCTATGCACATGTCAATTTGATTGATTTTTTGACACTTGAGCCATATCTTATTATTCATAAATTTCAAGTGTGGAGATTGATTTCGTGGGTGCTAATTCCACCTCCATCGTCAAATTTGATTTTTCTTGTAATTATGTGTGTTTTATATTTCCAATTAGGGTCTGCCTTGGAAAGAACCTGGGGTGTCTTCAAATTTAATTTGTTTATTTTTGGCGGTATCATTTTGACGATAATTAGTGCTTTTATAATTTATTTCATTTTACCAATTGAATTAAGAGGAAGTGTTTCTATTGGTTCAATGATTAGTACGTACTATTTATGTTTGTCTATTTTCTTGGCTTTTTCGACCTGTTATCCAGACATGCAGGTTTTACTTTATTTCATTATTCCGATAAAGATGAAATGGATGGCTTTAGTATATGGCGTTTTAGTTGTATATGATATTGTGAACTGCTTTAGGATGCATAATTATTTATTCCCAATTGTAATTATTGCATCGTTGCTAAACTTTGTTTTATTTTATTTTCTTACTAGAAAAAAGACTTTTTCTTCAACAAATACATATAAAAGAAAAACTACTTCATACACAAATTCAAATATCAATAGAACAAGACAGACTAGTCAGGGAAGTGGGATAACACGTCATAAATGTGCTGTTTGTGGTAGAACAGAGCTTACGAATCCGGAGATGGAATTTAGATTTTGTTCAAAATGTAATGGAAATTATGAGTATTGCTCAGAGCACTTATTTACTCATCAGCATATAAAGTAGTATATAAATTTAGGAAGGACCTATAGATTAATGAGCGAAGAGAACGTTAGCAGAAATTTTATTGAGTTAGAAATTGACAAGGATTTGCAGGAAGGTGTATATGACCACGTGTGTACACGTTTTCCACCAGAGCCAAATGGTTATTTACATATTGGTCATGCAAAATCTATTATTTTAAATTATGGTTTGGCACAAAAATATAATGGTGAGTTCCATATGCGATTTGATGATACAAATCCTACAAAGGAAAAGGTAGAATTTGTTGATTCAATTAAAGCTGATATTGCCTGGCTTGGTGCAGACTGGGGAGAGCATTTGTATTTTGCATCAAATTATTTTGATAAAATGTATGAAATTGCAGTTGAGCTTATTAAAAAAGGTCTTGCATATGTTTCTGATTTGTCGGCAGAAGAGATGAAGGAATATCGTGGTGATTATGAGCATCCTGGTAAGGAGGATCCTAATAGAAATAGATCAGTAGAAGAGAATCTTGCTATGTTTTCTGATATGAAGGCTGGTAAGTTTGAAGATGGTTCACATACTCTTCGTGCAAAGATTGATTATACGAGTTCAAATATCAATATGCGTGATCCTATTCTTTATCGTGTTGCGCATATGACACATCACAATACTGGTGATAAATGGTGTATTTATCCTATGTATGATTTTGCTCATCCAATTGAGGATGCAATCGAAGGAATTACTCATTCAATCTGTACTCTTGAGTTTGAGGATCATAGACCTTTATATGATTGGGTAGTAAAGAATTCTGGATTTGCAAATCCTCCAAGACAGATTGAGTTTGCAAAGATGTATCTTACAAATGTAGTTACTGGAAAGAGATACATCAAGAAGCTTGTTGAGGAAGGCATTGTAGATGGTTGGGATGATCCTCGTCTTGTTTCTATTGCAGCGTTGCGTAGAAGAGGCTTTACACCTTCATCTATTCGTAAATTTGTTGAGCTTTCTGGCGTATCTAAGGCAAATAGTTCATCAGATTACGCGATGCTTGAATATTGCATTCGTGAGGATTTGAAGGCATCCAGAAGCCGTGTTATGGCTGTACTTGACCCAGTAAAGCTTGTCATTGATAATTATCCATCTGATGATGTTGAGTGGCTTGATGCGCCTAATAACCTCGAAAATGAAGAGCTTGGTTCACGTCAGGTTCCTTTTGGTAAAGAGCTTTACATTGAAAGAGAAGATTTTATGATTGAACCACCTAAGAAGTATTTTAGACTTTATCCAGGTAATGAGGTTCGTCTTATGAATGCTTATTTTGTTACTTGTACAAGCTATGAGCAGGATGAAGCTGGTAAGGTTACATGCATTCACTGTACATATGATCCTGCTACAAAGGGTGGAGATTCTCCTGATGGAAGAAAAGTAAAGGGAACAATTCATTGGGTTGCATGCAAAACAGCACTTAATGCAGAGGTTCGTCTTTATGAAAATATTGTAGATGAAGAAAAAGGCGTGTACAATGAAGATGGTTCTTTGAATCTTAATCCTGATTCGCTTACAATTCTTAAGGATTGTTATGTTGAGCCTTCGCTTAAGACAGCAAAAGCATTTGACAGCTTCCAGTTTGTTAGAAAGGGATTCTTCTGTGTGGATTGTAAAGAATCAAAAGAGGATGCACTTGTATTTAATCGAATTGTTTCATTAAAGAGTTCGTTTAAATTACCAACAAATGCTTAAATTATTTTAATTTTTCAGAGGATTTTTTTATGAATTTATTATCGGGTATGGAAAAGTTTGGTTTTTCAATGGACGGAGAACTGGACATTTTAAAAGAAGAAAAAAAAGAAAAGGTTGTTGAGCAAAAAAAGGCAGCGGCACCTATAGTTAAGCAGGAAATTGATTATTTAATTGATAAAAAGGTTAGATGTCCGATTTGTGATAAAGAGTTCCAGTTCAGATCTGTTTTAACAACAAAGTTAAAGCGTAAGGAGCCTGATTTTGATTTACGACCTAATTACGAAGCAATTGATAAAGTGAAATATGACTTTTTGTCATGTCCGAATTGTGGTTTTTCTTCTTTGAATACTACTTTTTCAAAAATAGATACAGCAAGAGCAAAGCTTATCAAAGCAGAGTTTTGTCCTAGCTTTAAGCCACAGCCAAATGAAGCTGTGCCTGAAATATATGATTATGATTATGCTTGTGAAAAGTTTAAATTGGCTTTAATTTGTTCTATGAAGAAAAAAGCTAAGATGTCAGAGAAGGCTTTGGTTTGTCTTAAGCTTGCCTGGTTAAGAAGAGCTCAGCTTAGTGGATTAGAGTCAGCTAAAAGTGATGATGAAGAGAAAATGAAGATGGTTAAAGCTGAGTACGAAGGCTTTTATTCACAGGCGTACGAGGGCTTTATGAAAGCGGTTTCATCAGAAACACCTCCATATTGTGGAATGGGTTCTGAGGCTGTTGAGTTTATGCTTGCAAATATGTCAGTTTATTTCAAAAAATATGAGGTTGCCAGTAAGCTTGTTGCCAGACTTATTCAATCTCCATCTACTTCACGTAAGGTAAAGGATAAATGCGTTGACTTGAAAGAAGAAATTGTTAATGCAATGAAGGGTAACTAATTATGAAATGCACATATCAGATTTTCTGATATGTGATTTTTCATGTTTAAAGGAGTAAATATGAGTTGGATAAAATATTCGATTAATACAACAACTGCTGCACAGGATATTGTTTGCGCAATGCTTGTTGACCTTGGAATTGATGCTATAGAAATCGAGAATAACGAACCTGTTGATGGTGAAAAACAGGGTGGTGAGTTTGAAGAGCTTCAGCCAGATTTGCCAGAGGATAATGGTGAATCAAAGGTTTCATTTTATCTGGATGAAAATGAAAATCATGAAGAGATTATTTCAAAAGTAAAAAGTGAAATTCTGGATTTAAAGCAGTTTTCAGATATTGGAAAAGGAACAATCGATACGTCTGTTACAAAGCAGGAGGATTGGATAAACAATTGGAAGCAATTTTTTAAATCTTTTTCAATTGACAATATTTTGATAAAACCAACCTGGGAAGATGTGGCAGAGGTTGATAAGGATAAAATTTTAATTGAAATTGATCCAGGTGTTTCATTTGGTACAGGAAAGCATGAGACAACTCAGCTTTGCATTAGACAATTGCAAAAATATCTAAAGCCACAGCACGAGGTTCTTGATATTGGATGCGGAAGTGGTATTCTTTCGATTGTTGCTTGTAAGCTTGGCGTAAATCATGTGGTTGGAACAGATATTGATGAAGATTGTATTGCATCAACATATGAAAATTTTGATGTAAACGGAATAAATCGAGATTGTGGTGATTTTTATACTGGAAATCTGATTGATGATACTGATTTGCAGGATAAGGTTGGCTATGAAAAATACGATATTGTAGTTGCAAATATTTTAGCTGACATTATCATTGCTATGGCACCAGCTATTCCACCTACAATGAAAAAGGGCGCTTTATTTATTTCATCAGGTATTATTGATTTTAAAGAAAATGAAGTTAAAGCGGCTTTAGAGGCGGTTGGACTTTCAATAGTTGAGATTAATCATCAGGGTGAATGGGTTAATATCACAGCAAAAAAGGAATAATTTATATGCAACAGGTTTTTGTAGATTCTAATGCGGTTGATGGTATCTTTGAAATTAAAGATGCTGATGCACATCATTTGATACGTGTTGTTAGAATCAGAATTGGTGAAAAAATTAGAGTCAGCAATCAGGAAAATGAGAGTTTTCTTTGTCAGGTTATTGAGATAGATGGCGATTGTCTTAAAGCTGAAATAGTTGAGCAAATGGAATCGACTGAATTACCTAATAAAATTTATCTATTTCAGGCGCTCCCTAAAGGCGACAGGATGGAAAATATTATCGAAAAATGCGTTGAATTAGGTGTGCATGAGATAATTCCTGTTGAGATGAAAAATTGTGTCGTAAAGCTTGATGATAAAAAGAAAAAGAACAAGGTGACAAGATACAATAGCGTTGCACTTATGGCTGCTCAACAATCTAAAAGAAGCATTGTTCCAGTTATAACTGACGTAATGTCATTTAAAGAGGCCTATGAATATGCTAAAAGTATGGATATTAGGCTTTTTACCTACGAAGGAAAAAATGGAATACAGGATACCTATGATGTTTTAGCTAGTATAAAGCCTAATCAATCAATAGCTGTGTTTGTTGGACCAGAAGGTGGATTTGATGCTTCTGAGGTTGATATGATAAAGGATACGATGCATATCATTTCTTTAGGTAAAAGGATTCTTAGAACTGATACCGCTGCGATTTGTTCGCTTAGTATGCTTATGTTAAAGTGCGAGGAGTTTTGTTTATGATATATTTAGATAATTCTGCGACAACCAGATGTAGCGAGCAGGCATTTTTGAAGATGAAAGAGGCTTTGCTTGATAATTTTGGTAATCCGTCATCTCTTCATAATTTTGGAATGAAGGGAGAGGAGTATGTTAAAGAGGCGCGTAGCATTATTGCTTCTACCTTAAAATGCCAGGATAAAGAGGTATATTTTATTTCAGGTGGTACAGAGGGCAATAATTTAGCGATTAAAGGCGCAGCTTTTGCAAAGAAGAGATTAGGTAATCATATTATTACTACTCAAATTGAGCATGCATCTGTAAAAAATGTAATGAAAGACCTTGAGAAGGAGGGCTTTGATATTACATATCTTGGGACAGATGAGTATGGTGTTGTAAAGCTAGATGATTTCAAGGCAGCACTACGCGAGGATACTATTTTAGTTTCTGTCATGATGGTAAACAACGAAATTGGAGCTGTTCAGCCGATTGAAGAAATTGGAAAATTAGTTAAAGAAAATAATCCGCAGACTGTTTTTCATGTAGATGCAATTCAAGCCTATGGAAAGTACAAAATATATCCCAAGAAATTGAACATTGATATTTTGACAGTGAGTGGACACAAAATTCACGGTCCAAAGGGTTCTGGTTTCATTTTTATAAAGGATAAGGTTCGTGTGATTCCACAGATTCTTGGTGGCGGTCAAGAGCTTGCTATGAGAAGTGGTACTGAAAATGTACCTGCGATTGCAGGTCTGGGTGTTGCTGCAAGGGAAGCCTATGATAATTTTGATTCAAATATTGAGCAATTATATTTTCTTCGAAATAGATTGATAGAAGGCTTGAAATCAATAGATAAGGTTTCATTGAATGGTCATCTTGATGATACGAATGCACCTCATATTTTGAGTGTGTCAATTAATAGCAAGCTCGCTCGTTCTGAGGTGATTTTGCATGCCTTAGAGGATGAATACGATATCTGTGTTTCAGCAGGTTCAGCCTGTTCATCAAATAAACCTGCGATTAGTAGCACCTTGCTTTCAATAAATCTTGATAAAGATTTGTTAGAACATACTGTACGCTTTAGCTTATGCCCTGAAAATACGGCTGAAGAAATTGATATTGCTATTGATGCAATGAAAACATTAGTAAAACGATTTGCAATCTAAAGAAAGAGAGAAATTATGACATATCAAGCATTTTTAATTAAGTATTCTGAAATTGGTGTAAAGGGTAAGAATCGTTATATTTTTGAAGATACACTTGTACTTCAAATTAAGCGTGCTCTTGATAAGGTTGAAGGAAAATTTGTTGTAAAAAAACAGTCAGGAAGAATCTTTGTCGAGGTTCAAAGTGAGTATGAATATGATGAAACAGTAGATGCTTTAATGCATGTTTTTGGTATAAGTGCGATTTGTCCAGCCGTAGTAGTTCCAGATGAGGGCTTTGATAAAATGGCTGAGGCTGTTATCAAATTTGTTAATGATGAATTTGCTGACAAGGATTTTACTTTTAAGGTTTTTGGTAGAAGAGCAAACAAAAAATATCCAATGACTTCTATGGAGGTTGCGGCTGAAATTGGTGCAAGACTTCTTGATGCTTATCCGCAGCTTAGGGTTGATTTACACAATCCAGATCATATGATTTATGTTGAAGTAAGAGAAGATATTTGTATTTATGCTACTGAAATTCCTGGTCCATGTGGAATGCCTGTTGGTACAGCAGGAAAAGCTATGCTTTTACTTTCGGGTGGTATTGATAGTCCTGTTGCTGGCTATATGATTTCAAAGCGTGGCGTTACTCTTGATGCAACATATTTTCATGCTCCACCTTATACATCAGAAAGAGCAAAGCAGAAGGTTGTTGATTTAGCAAAGCTTGTTGCAAAGTATTCTGGACCTATTAATCTTCATGTTGTTAATTTTACAGAAATTCAGCTTTATATCTATGAAAAATGTAAGCATGAGGAATTGACAATTATCATGCGAAGATACATGATGCGTATTGCTGAACATTTTGCCAAGGAGAGTAATTGCCTTGGACTTATTACAGGAGAGTCAATTGGTCAGGTTGCAAGTCAGACAATGCAGTCACTTAATTGTACAAATGCTGTTTGTACTTTGCCTGTTTTTAGACCGCTTATTGCATTTGATAAGCAGGACATTGTTGATATTTCTGAAAAGATAAATACATATGAGACATCAATTCTTCCATATGAGGATTGTTGTACAACTTTTGTTGCTAAGCATCCTGCAACAAAACCAAAGCTTGAAATTATTGAAAAGAGTGAAACCTTGCTCGAAGAGAAAATTGATGAAATGATGAAGACTGCAATTGAGACAGTTGAAGATATTTATATTTCATAATGAAAAGAAAAAGAGCTTTGCACATCTGCAAAGCTCTTGGCTTAATAACGCACTTGCCTAAACGATGTAGTCCTTTAATGTAGACATAACATCTTCTGCTTCACCCTCAGCGTGAACTGTGAGATCGATTGGCTTTGAAAGGTCTAATGAGAAGATACCCATAATTGATTTTGCGTCAATAACGTAACGACCACTAACCAAATCAAAGTCATAGTCAAACTGGCTGATTGTGTTAACAAATGACTTAACCTTGTCAATTGAGTTAAGTGAAATTTGAACTGTTTTCATAAATCTGCCTCCTATCTATATGATATTTAAATATTAAGGCAAGAATAAAAGAAAGTCAATGGAGACGTGAACAACAAATGAAAAAAGCTGCATTACATAATCTTGGTTGTAAAGTAAATTCATATGAAACAGAAGCTATGGAAGAGCTTTTGGTGGCTGATGGCTATGAAATAGTTGATTTTAATCAAAAAGCGGATGTATATCTGATAAATACCTGTTCTGTGACAAATATTGCTGATAGAAAATCCAGACAGATGATTAGAAAATGTAAAAGAATGAATCCAGATTCTATTGTCATTGCAACAGGCTGTTATATTCAGAATTTTGGCAAGGATATACCTGATGAACTTGGAGCAGATATTATCCTTGGCAATAATAAAAAGTCATTAATAATCGAAAAATTGCATGAATATCTTGAATCAAAGCAAACTGTTGTTGATTGTATAGATATAAATGATGGCGTTGCGTGCTATGAAAAAATGCATATTGAAAAAGATATGGAGCATACAAGAGCTTTTGTTAAGGTTCAGGATGGATGTAATCAGTTTTGTTCGTATTGTATTATTCCATTTGCAAGAGGTAGAATTCGTAGCAGAGAAATCGAAGATGTTATGCAAGAAATTACTACTTTGGCGCAAAATGGTTATAAAGAAATTGTAATTACAGGTATTCATTTAAGCTCTTATGGTAATGGTCTTTCTTATGATTTGGCAGATTTATTAGAAAAAGTTAATTCAGTTGCAGGCATTGAAAGAATAAGACTTGGTTCCTTGGAACCACAGATAATTACTGAAGATTTTGCCAGAAGAATATCGAGTCTTGATAAGATTTGTCCGCATTTTCATTTGTCATTACAATCAGGTTGTGATGAAGTTTTAAAAAGAATGAACAGAAAATACACAATTATCGAGTATTATAATGGATGTGAGATACTTCGAAAGTATTTTTCGTCTCCAGCGATAACTACAGATGTGATAGTGGGATTTCCAGGAGAAAGCGATGAAGAGTTTGAAATAACATACGATTTCTTGAAAAAAGTCAATTTTTATGAAATGCATGTTTTTCAATATTCAAAGCGAAAGGGTACTAAAGCTGAGAGGATGCCGGGTCAGGTTTTATCTGAAACGAAGAAAGCTAGAAGCAGTAAATTAATAGCTCTTGCAAATCAAATGACAAAAGAATACATTTTATCTATGAAAGATAAAAAAATGGAAGTATTATTTGAAGAATTAGTTGAGGTAGATGGTGAGAAATACTTTATTGGTTTTTCAAAGGAGTACGTAAAATGTGCCATAAAGTATTCGGGAGTTGATTTGCAAAATGAAATTATCTCAGTTAAAGGAGTGTCTTATTTAGAACAGTATCAGTACTTAGTTGTTGAAAATAGCTGATTTATATATTATATTTAATGTATATGAGGCTTGATTTTGGTGAGGATGACGATATGGCAGATTTGAGTAACACACAATATTTTAAAGTTGAGAAGGAAAATCCAGTTAGTGTTAAAGAGGTATTAGAACTGGTATATGTTGCATTAACTGAAAAGGGCTATAATCCTGTTAATCAAATTGTTGGATATGTTATGTCTGGTGATCCAACATATATTACAAGTCATAACAATGCAAGAAGTTTGATTATGAAGGTTGAAAGAGACGAATTAGTCGAAGAGCTTTTAAAAGAATATATCGCTGGGGAGTGTTGGAATAAGTAATGGGGACAGGTAGAATACTTGGCCTTGATTATGGTACAAAAACTGTTGGGGTCGCTATAAGTGACCCTTTACTTATGATGGCACAAGAATTAGAGACAATTACCAGACAAAGAGCAAGTGCTTTGCGACATACACTTGTACGTATTGTAGAAATTTGTAATGAATACGAAGTGACAGAAATTGTCCTTGGTTATCCATTGAATATGGACGATTCTGAGGGATTCAGGTGTGAAGATACCCTCAAATTTAAAGAATTATTAGAAAAACGAGTTAATATTCCAATCACGCTACATGATGAGCGTTTGACTACAATGTATGCAGATGAAATTTTGGCTGAGTCTGGCGTTTTAAAATCAAATCGCAAGAAGTACATTGATCAAATAGCTGCTGCAATAATTTTGCAAGAGCATTTGGATGCATTAAAGAATAGATAGAGGTATTTATGGAGAAAATCATTTTAACTTCAGATGATGGAGAAGATTTAGAATTTTTTGTCTTGGAAGAAACACAACTTTCGGGCATTAGATATATTTTAGTTTGTGATACTCAAGAGGGTGACGGTGACGCATGTATTTTAAAGATGGTGTCCGAAGATGGTGACGACGCTATTTATGAAATCGTAGATGATGACACGGAATTTTCTGCTGTAGCAAAACTATTTGAAGAATTGGTTGGCGATGAAGCTGACTTCGAGATGTAATTTTTTATACTTTTAAGGAGGTTATTACTTGAAAAAGCAAAAAACTGAAGATAGCGCTGAAAGACTTAAGATTATTCCATTGGGAGGACTTGAGCAAATTGGTATGAATATTACTGCCTTTGAATACAAGGACAGTATTATTGTTGTGGATTGTGGATTATCATTTCCTGAGGACGATATGTTGGGAGTTGATCTTGTAATTCCAGATGTGTCATACCTAAAAGAAAATCAAGATAAGCTTAAGGGCTTTTTTATTACGCATGGACATGAGGATCATATTGGCGCTATTCCTTATGTATTTAAGGAGATTTCATGTCCAATTTATTCAACTAAGCTTACAAATGGCTTGATTGAACACAAATTAGAAGAACATAAGATGCTTACAGCGGTTAAGAGAAAGGTTGTAAGATATGGCACACATATTAATGCTGGTGATTTTAGAGTAGAATTTATTCGTACAAATCATAGTATTCAGGATGCTGCTGCTTTGGCGATTTATTCACCTGCTGGAATTATTGTTCATACAGGAGATTTTAAAGTAGACTATACACCTGTTTATGGTGACCCTATTGATTTGCAGCGATTTGGTGAAATCGGTAAAAAGGGCGTATTAGCGTTAATGTGTGATAGTACAAATGCTGAGCGTGCTGGCTTTACAGCTTCTGAAAAGACTGTAGGACGTACAATTGATAGCATTTTTGCTGATAATACTAATTCAAGAATTATTATTGCGACGTTTGCATCAAATGTTGATAGAGTTCAGCAAATTATGAACTCAGCTAACAAATTCGGTAGAAAGGTATGTATCGAAGGTCGTAGTATGATAAATACTATTGATACAGCTTCTGAGCTGGGATACTTACAGATACCTGATAATACGCTTCTTGATATTGAAGAGCTCAAGAATTTTCCTGATGAGAAGACTGTGCTTATTACAACAGGCTCTCAGGGTGAGTCAATGGCAGCATTGTCACGTATGGCAAATGGTTCTCATAAAAAGGTTCAGATTAAGCCAGGCGACACGATTGTTTTTAGTTCGCATCCAATACCTGGAAATGAAAAGTCAGTTTCAAATGTTATCAATGATTTAACAATGCGTGGAGCGAATGTAGTTATGCAGGATGTGCACGTATCTGGTCATGCCTGTGCTGAAGAGATAAAGCTTATTTATTCTCTTGTAAGACCACAGTTTGCGATTCCAGTACATGGAGAGTACAAGCATCTTGTAGCTCAGTCAAAGATTGCCAAGTCCCTGGGATGGGATTCTGACCATATAAAGATTCTTAAATCAGGTGATGTTCTTGAAATTGGCGATAATTATGCAAATGTAAAAGGTCACGTTCATACTGGCGCTGTTATGGTTGATGGTATTGGCGTAGGTGATGTTGGAAGCATAGTAATTCGTGATCGTCAAAAGCTTGCTGAGGATGGAATTATTATTGTTGTTCTCACTTTAGATTCTGCAAGTGGAACAGTACTTGCTGGACCAGATATTGTATCCAGAGGTTTTGTATATGTTAGAGATTCAGAGGATTTAATGGAATCTGCTCGTACAATTTTAAAGGATACAGTAGAGGAATTAGAAGAAAATAACATTACAGATTGGAATAAAATAAAAGGTGATATAAAGGATAATCTTTCTGATTTTGTCTGGAGAGAGACACAGAGACGTCCTATGATTATTCCAATCATTATGGAAGTATAGCATGATTGTTGATGAAAGATTTACGACATATTTAAATAGTCTATATAAGGAGCTTTCGCCTGAGTTAGCAGAGATTAGAGATGAGGCATTAGTAAACTATGTGCCTATCATAAGGACAGAAACTCAGAATTTGCTTCAAACCCTGATTCAACTTAAAAAGCCTCATAAGATTTTAGAGGTCGGCTGTGCAGTGGGTTTTTCTGCCTGTCTAATGGCTGAGGCTGCAGGTGAGGAGTGTTCTATTCTTACAATAGAAAATTATGAGCCTAGAATACCTGTTGCCAGAGCAAATTTTGTAAAAGCGCATAGAGAAAAGCAAATTACTTTGCTTGAAGGTGATGCGCAGGATATTTTACCAACAATTGATAATAAATTTGACTTGATATTTATGGATGCAGCAAAGGGACAGTACATTAATTTTTGGCCTGAGGTTAAGCGATTAATTGCTGATGATGGTATGATTATTACAGATAATGTCCTTCAGGATGGAGATATTATTGAATCACGTTTTGCTGTGACTAGAAGAAATCGTACGATTCATAAAAGGATGCGTGATTACTTATATGAATTGACCCATGACGATTCGTTTTCTACAACCATCCTGCCACTTGGTGATGGTGTAAGTATTAGTGTAAGAGGATAGATATGAGAAAAACAGAATTATTAGTACCTGCAAGTAGTTTAGAAGTATTAAAGGTTGCGGTTACATTTGGCGCTGATGCTGTATATATTGGCGGTGAAGTATATGGTCTTAGAGCAAAGGCAAAGAATTTTTCAAAAGAAGAAATGGCAGAGGGTGTAGCTTTTGCACATGAGCATGGAGTAAAGGTCTATGTTACTGCAAATATTCTTGCTCATAATAATGATTTAGATGGTGTAAAGGAATACTTCAAAGAATTGAAGGAAATTATGCCAGATGGTCTTATTATTGCAGACCCTGCTATTTTTATGATAGCCAAGGAAATTTGTCCTGAAATTGAAAGACATGTTTCAACACAGGCCAATAATACAAATTACGGTACATATAATTTCTGGCATTCTCTTGGTGCAACAAGAGTAGTTTCAGCTAGAGAATTATCACTTGCTGAGATAAAAGAAATTAGAAATAATATTCCTGATGATTTAGAAATTGAAACTTTTATTCATGGTGCGATGTGTATTTCATATTCTGGAAGATGTCTTCTTTCGAATTATTTTACTGGTCGTGATGCTAATCAAGGTGCTTGTACACATCCTTGTCGCTGGAAGTATGCTGTCGTTGAAGAGGAAAGACCAGGTGAGTATCTTCCTGTTTACGAAAATGAACGAGGTACATATATTTTTAATTCAAAAGATTTGTGTATGATAGAGCATATTCCAGATTTGTTAGAGTCGGGAATTGATAGCTTTAAAATTGAAGGCAGAATGAAGACTGCTTTATATGTTGCAACAGTTGCAAGAACATATAGAAAAGCGATTGATGATTGTATTGAATCAAAGGAAAAGTACCTTCAGAATCTTGATTGGTACAAGGAGCAGATTTCGGCTTGTACCTATAGACAGTTTACAACTGGATTTTTTTATGGAAAACCTAGTGAAGATTCACAGATTTATGACAATAATACGTATAATATAGGTTATACATATTTAGGTCTTGTTGGACAAAAAAACGAAGAAGGCCTTTACTCTATTGAACAGCGTAATAAATTTTCTGTAGGGGAAACTATTGAAATTATGCGTCCAAATGGAGATAATATAGATGTAGTCGTTAAGAGAATTCTTGATGATGAAGGTAATGAGATGGAGTCGTGTCCACATCCAAAACAAAAGCTTTGGATTGATTTAGGAACAGAGCTTCAAGAATTTGACATTTTAAGACGTAAAGAACTTAACTAATTTTATATACTTGAAGGAGGGGCATTATTATGGGAAAGAATAAGTACGTTGCATATGTTGGTACATATACACACGAGACAAGTGTTGGTATTTATGTTTATGATGTAAATCCATCGACTGGTGTTCTTACTGAGCAGAGTGTAGCACCTATTAATAATCCATCTGATATTACTTTTTCGCATGATGGAAAGTTTTTGTATTCGATTGCTGATGAAGGTGTTGCATCCTTCAAAATTGATAAGGACGGTAATCTTGAAAAAATCAATCAGGAGTGGATTGGTGGAATGAGAGGTTGCGATTTGGCAATTGATAGTCAGAATAGATATTTGTTCGTAGCTGGTTTCCATGATGGAAGAGTTTCTATGATGAAGCTAAACAGTGATGGCAGTATTGCTGGTATTGCGGATGGTGTTTTCCATCAGGGTATCGGAAAATCTGTAGCTGATAAGCCATTGTATCCACATGTTACATGCGTTCGTCTTACTCCAGATGAAAAGTATTTATGTGCGGTTGATAGTGGTTTGCATCAGATTAAGGTATACCAGATTGATTATGAGAGAGGCAAGCTTAGATTAGTTGATATTGTTCGTTGCACAATGGGTTCTAGCCCACTTAAGATGCGTTTTTCGAGAGATGGCAAATATGCTTATGTAATTACTGAGATGTCAAATGAAATTTTGACTTATGAGTATGATGAGAATGGCGTAGTTACAAATTTCGAGCAGATTCAAAGTGTATCATTACTTTGTGGAGTAGATGAAGAAATTTCTACTGGAACAAATATTAAATTTGGTGATGATGATAATTACTTATACGCAAGTGTTGATGGTTTAAATGCAATTTGTATGTATAAGCGTGATGCAAAGACTGGAAAGCTTACATATTTTTCACATACATTCATTAGTGGTGATTATCCAAAGAGCTTTTCAATTTTGCCAAAGGATAAGTTCTTTATATCATTAAATCATGATACAAATGAAATTAGAACCTTTACTGTTGACAAAAAGGAAGGACATTCACTGATGCAGAATCGTCCAATTAAAATTGCTAAGCCAAACAGTATTGTAATTCTTGAAATTAAACAGTAATATTAAGGGGCTGTTATTAATAACAGCCCTATATTTTTGCAAAAGGAAAAAATTATGAGTGGTTCAATTTTTGGAGATAATATTAGAATAACTACATGGGGAGAATCTCATGGAAAGGCATTAGGAGTTGTGGTCGATGGATTCCCAGCAGGATTGCCTATTACTGAGGCTGAGATACAGGCTTTTTTAGATAGAAGAAAGCCAGGTCAATCAAAATTTACTACAGCTAGAAATGAGAGTGATCAGGTTCAGATTTTATCAGGTGTTTTTGAGGGTGTTACTACTGGTTGCCCAATTTCTATGATGGTGATGAATGCAGATCAGCATTCAAAGGATTATGGAAATATTGCGACTACCTATAGACCAGGTCATGCTGATTTTTCATTTATGGAAAAGTTTGGTATTAGAGATTATAGAGGCGGAGGCCGTTCGTCAGGAAGAGAGACTATTGGTCGAGTTGCTGCAGGTGCCTTATGTAATAAGCTGTTAGAGCAGCTTGGAATTAAGGTTTTTGCTTATACAAAGCAAATTGGACCTGTTGTTGCTGAGAATGTTGATTTTGCACTTAGGGAAACCAATAAGCTCTATATGCCAGATGAAAATGCGGCTAAGGCGGCGTCTGAATATCTTGAGCAGTGTATTAAAGAACAGGATTCATCAGGTGGAATGATTGAGTGTATAATTTCTGGGATGCCTACTGGTATTGGCGCTCCAGTTTTTGACAAGCTTGATGCAAATCTTGCAAAAGCGATGGTTTCTATTGGTGCAATTAAGGGCATAGAGATTGGTGATGGCTTCGGAGTTGTTACTGCTAAGGGAAGTGATAATAACGATGAGTTTTGCGTAACTGATGGAAAGGTTTCTAAAAAGACAAATCATTCTGGTGGAATTTTAGGTGGTATTTCTGATGGTAGCGATATCATTTTTAGGGTTGCTGTAAAGCCAACTCCTTCAATTGCTCAAACTCAAGCGACAGTAAATGAAGTAGGTCAAGAGGTGGATATCAATATTCATGGTCGCCATGATCCTGTTATTGTTCCAAGAGCTGTTGTAGTTGTTGAAGCTATGGCTGCACTTACTATATGTGATGCTTTGATGAATCATATGACAGATCGTGTTGACTATATAAAGGAGTTTTATTCTAAATGAAATATGAATTACTAAAACAGGAAAAAAGTGCAAAGCGCGGACGCTTTCATACTGTTCACGGTGTAATTGAAACTCCTGTTTTTATGAATGTCGGTACAGTTGCAGCTATTAAGGGAGCTGTTTCGACTGATGATTTACGACAAATTAAGACGCAGGTAGAATTATCAAATACATATCATCTTCATGTTAGAACAGGAGATAAGCTGATAAAGGAATTAGGTGGACTTCACAAATTTATGGCGTGGGACAAACCGATTCTTACTGATTCAGGCGGATTTCAGGTCTTTTCTCTGGCAAAGATGCGAAAAATAAAGGAAGAAGGTGTTACCTTTAATTCGCATATAGATGGTCACAAGATTTTTATGGGACCTGAGGAATCAATGCAAATTCAGTCTAATCTTGGTTCTACTATTGCAATGGCGTTTGATGAGTGCCCACCAGCCTTGGCTGAAAGAAAATATGTAGAGGATTCAGTTGCGCGTACAACCAGATGGTTAAATCGCTGTAAAGCTGAGATGGCCAGATTAAATTCTCTTGATGATACGGTTAATAAAGAGCAGTTACTTTTTGGAATAAATCAGGGTGCAATTTTTAACGATATTAGAATAGAGCATGCTAAACAAATTACTGAGCTTGATTTGCCTGGATATGCTGTAGGTGGTCTTGCTGTAGGTGAATCACACGAGCAGATGTATGATGTTTTAGATCATGTAGTTCCTTATTTGCCAAAGGATAAGCCTGCTTATTTGATGGGGGTTGGAACACCTATTAATATCTTGGAGGCTGTAGCACGAGGCGTTGATTTCTTTGATTGTGTTTATCCGACTAGAAATGGTAGACATGGTCATGTTTATACAAAATTTGGAAAGTTAAATCTTTTTAATCAAAAATTCGAAAAAGATATGCGTCCAATTCAAGAGGGCTGTGGCTGTCCTGCTTGTAAGACTTATTCAAGAGCATATATTAGGCATTTGCTTAAAGCAAAGGAGATGCTTGGCATGAGACTTTGTGTTCTTCATAATTTGTATTTTTATAACAATATGATGGAAGAGATAAGAGATGCCTTAGATAATGACAGATTTTTTGAATATAAAAAAGAAACAATTGCTTCAATGGAGGCAGGAGAAGAATAATTCTTAAATATTTATTAATATGTTTAAATTTCTTGATTATAAGCTGTCATTTATGTAAAATTACATTAGAATTTTTTTGGAGGAATTAATATTATGAATAATTCAATTGGATTAATTGTTTGGGTTGTAGTTATTTTTGCTTTTATGTATTTCTTTATGATTCGTCCTTCACAGAAGGAACAGAAGCAGAAGACAGCTATGATGGGTTCACTTGCTGTAGGTGATTCAGTTCTTACATCTAGCGGATTCTATGGTGTTGTTATTGATATTGATGACGATACTGTTGTAGTTGAGTTTGGCTGCAATAAGAACTGTCGTATTGCTATGCAGAAGTCTGCTATTGCTCAGGTTGAAAAGCCAGAGGATGCTGTAAAGGATACAGAAGAAAAAAAGGAAAAGTAATTTTCAGTTAGATTATTTTTTAGAGTTCTGACTAGTTCAGAACTCTTTTTTATCATAATCGGAAGGTCTTTATTAAGGCAATATTTTAGTGCGAGTTAGACGAATTACTTGATTTTATGAACTGTAGTAATCAATCTACTCAATTTACGCAGGAGTATTAACGAATGAAAATTGAGATTAATAAAAAATCAATTTGTGGATTAATAGTTTTATTTGGATGCCTTTTGGCATCAATAGTCTTTTTTCATTTTCATGGGATGACCATCAAACAGACTCTCTTATATGTGATTATTGCATTAATTGCGATTGTTATACATTTGAGCCGATTATTAGTTAAAAATGGCTATTTCTTGTCTTTGATTGGAATAAATAAATCGGATACACGAGATAATAGATATGATTATATTAGAGTGCTCGCAGTTTTGCTTGTAATAATTACGCATACACTTCAAATTGCAATTAGTAAAGGCTGTATTACAGATGGTACGTTATTAAAGGTGTATACCTGTATTTATATTTTGGCATTGGCGTGCAATTCTTTGTATATTATGGTTTCTGGTGCACTTTTGTTAAAGTGGAAGGATGAAAAGCTATCGACCTTTTACTTGAAGAGATTGCCCAAAATAATTTTTCCAATGGTAATATATTATTACTTTTTTCTTTGGCAAAATATGCTTTTACACGAGGTGAATCCTTTACAGGTTGTTGTTCGTTTGTATTCTGGACAGATGCCGGAAACTCCTCATTTCTGGTTATTGCTTGTGATAATATCTTTATATGTAGTTTATCCATTTTTGCGATATATGTTAAAGGAACTACCATATGGCATGCTTACTGCGATGGTTATTATAGCAATAATTTTTATGTTTTTTACGACAATTACATCTGTAGTAATTTACCAGACTGTTTTTTTGGCAGATTGGATTGGTGTTGCATTGATAGGTTATTGGTTGTCATTGCCTCAAACCAAGAAATACAATATTGCAATTATCATTTTCGGAATAATTTCAGGTGTGATAATTTGTTATTTGATATTGAATAAGGATAATTACTTGCCACTTGTTACAAATTGCTCGCCTTTTATGACACTTTTTTCGATGGGACTTTTTGCTTGCATTTTTAATTGTAAATTGTTCATAAAGAAAAATTATCTTATTCAAATTATTAGTAAGCTTAGCTATTCTTTGATTTTAATCCATTGGTGGACAGTTAATTGGTTGACTTTTACATATATAGATATTGATGCTAAGCTTTTGGTGGGTATTCCACAGTTGCTATTATCAGTTTTGTTTACACTGGTTATTTCAATTCTCATTTCTTTTGTTATCGACAATTTTGTTGTGATTGTTGTGAATTTTGTTTGGGATAAAATTGTTGATAAAATATTAACTTTAGAACAAAGAAAATTAACAAATGATTGATAAAATATTTTTATTAATTAAATGAGGGGGACACTTTGATGGTTGTTTGCAAATATTTTGTTCTATTCATTTTGTATTGTTTTTGTGGATGGGTATACGAATCGATTTATTGTACAATTGTAGAGCACAGTTGGCAGAATAGAGGCTTTTTGTATGGACCGTGTGTTCCAATTTATGGCGTAGGCGCGATATTGGTTCAAATTATTTTTGTTGATTATGAATTTATTCCAAATACAAATTTAAACATTTTTTTGTTTTGTGCAATAGGTTCCTTTGTAATGGAGTATGTTACAAGCTATGTTCTAGAAAAGCTGTTTAATGCACGTTGGTGGGATTATTCAAATCTTCCGTTAAATATAAATGGACGTGTTTGCCTGATTTTTACAGTTTGCTTTGGCCTGGCAGGAATTTTACTTTCAAACACTTTGCTTGAGTTTGTTTCTGGATATACAGATATGGTTCCTGTTTTTGTATTTGAACTTGTAGCTCTTTTGCTTATGGGTGTTTTGGGAATGGATTTAGCACTTACGATTTCTGCACTTACAACATTTGCTAAAAAGTTTGAACAAATTAATGATATGATTAATAATCAAATTGCAGAAAAGTACGTTGTTATTGAAAATAATGTTGTTGGTGCCAAAAATCATGGTGTAGAAATGTATAAGCATGGTAAGGACTCTCTGATTGAAAAGAAGACGTTAACACAAGAAAAACTGGCTGAGATTAAGGAACAGTTATCTGTTGAATATATTACAAAAGCATTGCCTAATTTTTCGGAAGCAGAGAAGAGTCAGTTTGGTCATATAAAAACCTTTAGTCATCCGGTTGAACCGATAAAAGGATTAATTGATAAAGCATCGGCGATTCATAGATCAAAAAAGCCAACTTTAATACATAAGAATTCTGATTAATAAAAAAGCTTCAAAGTAAATCAAATTACTTTGAAGCTTTTATTTTATTAGAGATTGTTCATTTTAGAGCATCATACCATATTTATCTATGATGTAATCCATATCCTTGTCGCCTCTTCCTGAGAGATTGATAAGAATTGAACCACGTTTCATTTCTTTAGCAAGCTTAATAGCATGAGCTACAGCATGGCTACTTTCGATTGCTGGGATAATACCTTCCATACGAGAAAGCTTGAAGAATGCATCAAGAGCTTCTTCATCATCAATAGTTGTGTATTCAACACGTCCACAATCCTTTAAGAAAGCGTGCTCAGGACCAGACGATGGATAATCAAGACCACTAGCAATTGAGTATACAGGAGCTGGGTTTCCGTCGTTATCTTTTAACATGATACTGTTGAAACCATGCATGATTCCTTCTGTACCATACTTTAAGCTGGCAGCGTGGTCACCAAGCTTTTCACCATGGCCTAAAGGTTCTACACCATAGATTTTTACAGGATCATTTAAGAAGCCTGCGAAGAAACCAGCCGCATTTGAACCACCGCCAACACATGCTGTTATAGCATCTGGTAATTCACCTGTCATCTGTAAGAACTGTTCACGAGCTTCGATACCAACAACCTGCTGGAAATCACGAACCATCATAGGGAATGGATGTGGTCCAAGTACTGAACCGATACAATAGATACAATCTTTATATTCTTTTGCGTAGGCAGCAAAGGCAGCATCTACAGCTTCCTTTAAGGTCTGGAGACCATCAGTTACTTCAACTACATTTGCGCCAAGAATTTTCATTCGAGCTACATTAGGTGCTTGCTTTTTGATATCAACAGCGCCCATGTAAATATCGCATTCAAGTCCGAAATATGCGGCTGCTGTAGCAAGAGCTACACCATGCTGACCAGCACCTGTTTCTGCGATAATCTTTTTCTTGCCCATATATTTTGCAAGAAGAGCTTCGCCCATGCAGTGATTGAGCTTATGTGCTCCAGTATGATTCAAATCCTCACGCTTAACATATAATTGAACATTTCCAATTGAATTTGAAAGTCTCTCGAGGTGAGAGATTGGAGTAGGGCGTCCCTGGAATTCTTTACGAATTCTTCTTAATTCATTAATGAATTTTGCTGATTTACAGATAGTGTAGTATGCTTCTGTAATTTCTTCCATTGCAACCTTTAATTCATCTGATACATAGCATCCGCCGTACTTACCAAAGAATCCATCATGATCAGGATAGTTTTTAAAATAGTTGTCAAAGTTTACATTGTTAAATTCCATAATTTAACCTCCTAATAATAAAAAAGTGAATAGTTCAAGTTAGTACGAGGAAATAGTAAAATCAAGTGGGTGTGATAACACCTGTGCATATGCCGAAGGTCACAGGTCGCGAAGTGATATATTTCTGCTATTTGACTTTCAGATAAAAAAATCCCGGAAATCAATTAAGATTTCCGGGACAGAATATTCTGCGGTGCCACCCAGATTGATGATTGCTCATCCACTTTATCCGTACCAACATACGGTAGCTTTCTTCACGAAGTGCTTACTCCGTCTCGCATTAGCAGTATAAAAATACTGTGTTCCGCTCGCCCTCAGAAGGCCATTCGCTAAACCTATCGTACCGTACTTCCAGCTATGTACAGCTCTCTGTAACGAATCAGTAAAGTTACTATCTCTTCTTCAACGGTTTAAGTTATTTTAGTCTTTGAATTCGTGTTTTGTCAATTGTTTTTTTAATTTCCTTAAAAAATTATTTTTTGTAAGAGTGATTATGATACAACCCTTGTCGGTTGAACGAGAAATAAAACGATGATAATATAGTTTTGTTTGTTTAATAAGCTATAAAGTAGATTGGTTTTATTAATCATCTAGTAAATGGTTTTTGTAAGACAATGTTGAAAGAGAGTGAATAGATGTATCATAGTGTTTTTATGAAAATATTTTGTGCTATCATAGTGATTTTTGTATTAGCTTCAATTTCTTTTATACGTATTTTGACGGATAAAGGATATTGGGAAGAAAGGTATAAGAAAGAAGAAATACCTTCAAAAAGGATTGATGTGTGAGTGGCTGGTTGAGAAATTTTAATTGTGAGGAGTTTGAGTAAGGTGATACGTTTTGTAATCCTTCTTTTGTATCTATATTATATGGCATGGTTTTTAAATAATAAAGATAGATGTTTGATGTATTATGG